>JBOGGK010000502.1:0-1892 GCA_050744045.1 Acidimicrobiales bacterium
GGTGAGAGATGTGTCGGAGGTGAGCGACTCCCCCGTTTGGTACTAGGGTCGGCCTCTCCGGGCGGTGGCGCAGTTTGGTAGCGCACCAGACTGGGGGTCTGGGGGTCGCGGGTTCAAGTCCCGCCCGCCCGACAAGAAATAAGCAGGTCAAGGGCCATATGTTCTTGATGGTCACACCCTTGTCCTAGAGTCTCGTCCCGAAACCCAACAAGAAACCCAACAAGGCGTGTTGGGTGATCAGGGTGGAGGTCGCGATGGCTGGGAGCCTGCGGCAGGTGCCGGGCAAGGCGGGCACCTGGGAGCTTCGGGTCTACCTCGGGCGGGACACAGAGGGGCGCGTGCGTCACCGGCACGCTCGCTTCCAAGGATCGCGGCGCGCCGCTGAGCGGGAGCTGGCGCGGTTGGTGGCCGAACAGGAAGCCAAGCCGGCACCTGCCGTCGAGGAGCCGAAGCGCTGGGGACCATCGACCACTGTCAACGACGCGATTTCCGCGTGGCAGGCCAACGGCTGGGAGGACCTTTCGCCCAGAACGGCCGACCACTACGAGAGCGTCTGGCGGGTGCACATCCGCCAGTCGATCGGCCGGCGCAAGATCGCCACCCTGGGCCCCTACGACGTAGAGCGCTTCTACCGTTCCCTGAAGGACGAGGGACTGTCCCAGGCAACGGTGCGCCAAGTGAAGGCCGTCTTGCACCGTTCGCTTCGCCTGGCGCAGAAGTGGAGCGGCGGCGCTTTGCGCAACCCGGCTGCCGACGCGGACATGCCTACATGGCGCTTGGGCGAGGGCCGGGAGCCTGTGCGAGCACCGGCATTGGCCGAGGTCCGCGCGCTGATAGCCGCGGCCGAAGCCGAGGACATCAGGTCGGGCGTCTTTATTCGCCTACTGGTCGCGACTGGCATGCGCCGCGGTGAGGCATGCGCCTTGCGCTGGAGCGACATCGACTTCGTTGCCGGCGTGCTCACCGTCGACGAGAGCGTCACCGGCCCACGAGGCGGGGCGATCGTCAAGGAGCCGAAGACCCGAGCAAGTGTCCGCACGGTGGCCTGCGATGCGCGTACCCTGGCGGCGCTTCAGGAGCTGCAAGGTGAGCAAGAGCGCTTGGCTCGCGCGTGCGGCGCGTCGCTCGAACCGCAATCCTTCGTCTTCTCGTTCGAGCCCGGCGGCCAGGTGCCACCCTACCCGACCTCGTTCAGTCACCTTGTTGTCCGACTGCGGAGGAAGGCTGGGCTTGCGGCCGATATCCACCTCCACTCGCTCCGCCACTTCCATGCAACGGAGCTGGACCCTGTCATCAGCGAAGCACAGAAACAGGCCCGCCTGGGCTGGTCGACGGTCCAGATGGCCCGCCACTACACCGACGGTGTCGCCACCGAGGACCGCCGTGCAGCCGAGCACATCGGCAAGTTGCTCGATTGAAAAGACCCCCCCGGGAGCCTGCAGGATCACCATCGTCGTGGCTTATCTCCTGCTGGGCGCGCTGGGTGCCAAACGGTGTCGGTTGTCGCCGCCCTGTTCCCGCGTGCCAGGATCGCCTGGAGGCTCGCGAGCGATAAGGCGTTCAACAGCTCGGCGGGCAATGCGCAGCCGGCCGTTGATCCTGAAGACCGGCAGCGGCAGGTCGCCTCGCTCGATCGAGCGGTAAACGGAGGACCGGCTCGCGCCGAGCAGGAGGGCAGCCTCGTCGACTGACACAAGCGGCCCTGCCGGCCGAGCCCATTTGCTGCTCGCCATTACGCAGCCGCCCGGTCAGTACGATGACCACGACAGGCATGCTCACCAATGCGGTTCGGTCTCACTTTCACGATATGTCCCTCCTAGGGGCTCCCCGGCCATCGGGGCTCTCTATACGGAAGGGGCGGGGGTGGCGATGTTCACAGGGCCCGCGCAGTG
>JBOGGK010000503.1:0-2324 GCA_050744045.1 Acidimicrobiales bacterium
GGCGACCAGGCTCCGCGCCGGTCCCCACCGCCGCCCGCGCCGACACAGCACCCACTGCTACCACGACCCGCAGTGCCACTCCGGGCACCACCGCAACCCCGGCCGCCACCGCCGCCGGTGCGGCCGAAGGTGAGGGTACGGCCACCCCGCTGAGGGGTAGCGCCGCCCGGGTGGTGGCCAATATGACGGCCAGCCTAGAGGTGCCCACCGCCACCAGTTTCCGGGTGGTCCCGGCCAAGATGCTGGAAGTCAACCGGCTCATCCTCAACAACCAACTGGTGAGGACGGGAGCGGCAGGCAAGGTCAGCTTCACGCACCTGATCGGCTGGGCGGTCGTGCAGGCCGTGAAGGCGGTCCCCGCTCTCAACACCAGTTTCGCCGGGACCGGGCCGGGCAGTGCCAGCAATGGGCCGGCGGCGTTCCGTCCCGCCCACATCAACCTCGGCATTGCCGTCGACCTGGAGCGCAGCGACGGCCGCCGCAGCCTGATGGTGCCGGTGATAAAGCAGGCAGAGACGCTCGACTTCCGGGGCTTCTGGCAGGCCTACGAGGAACTGGTGCGCAAAGTGAGGTCGGGCAAGGCTGACGTGAGCGACTTCGCCGGCGCCACCATCACGATCACCAACCCCGGCACCTTGGGCACGGCGCAGTCCGTACCCCGGTTGATGGCCGGCCAGGGCGCCATAATCGGCGTCGGCAGCATCGCCTACCCGGCCGAGTGGCAGAGCGCCGACCCTCGCCAGATGGCCGAGCTCGGCGTCTCCAAGGTGGTGACCCTCAGCTCGACTTATGACCACCGGGTGATCCAGGGCGCCGAGTCCGGCTTGTTCCTCCAGCGGGCGCACGCACTGCTCCTCGGCGAAGACGGCTTTTACCAAGGCATTTTTCACTCCATGGGCGTGCCCTACGAGCCGGTGAAGTACCACCGCGACCTGAACGACCCCTCCGAGCGCTCCAACACCTACATCGAGAAGCAGCAGCGGGTGGACAGGCTCGTCAACGCGTACCGCGTACGGGGCCACGTGATCGCCCACCTAGACCCTCTGAACTGGCGCGAACCCAACATGCACGCCGAGCTCGACCCGGCCACCTACGGGCTATCGGTATGGGATCTGGACCGCGAGTTCGTGCCCCAGGACTTGCCGGGGGGCGAGCGGATGCGCCTGGGCGACATCCTCTCGGTGCTGCGCGACGCTTATTGCCGGACTACCGGCGTCGAGTACATGCACATCATGGAACCGGCGCAAAAGCGGTGGATCCAGGTGCACGTCGAGGGTGTGGCCACCGCGCTCGGCCCGGACGAGCACCGGTACATCCTTTCCCGCCTCAACGCGGCCGAGGCGCTGGAGAGGTTCCTGGAGACCAAGTACATAGGCCAGAAGCGCTTCGGGCTGGACGGTGCTGAGTCGGCGATTGCGCTCCTCGACGCCGTCCTCGAGCGGGCCGCCGGCCTTGGGCACCGCCACGCCGTCATGGGCATGGCCCACCGGGGCCGCCTGAACGTCCTCATAAACATCGTGGGCAAGAGCTACCGGGAGCTGTTCTCCGAGTTCGAGGGCAACCTCGACCCGAACAGCGTCCAGGGCTCGGGAGATGTCAAGTACCACAAGGGTTTCCGGGGCACCTTCACCTCGCGGGCAGGCAAACCCCTCGATGTGGTGCTGGCCTCCAACCCATCACACCTCGAAGCAGTCGGGCCGGTCGTGGAGGGGATGGCAAGGGCGCTGCAGGACCAGTTCCGCAAGCTCGGCGCCGGGGACGGGCAGGAAAGCAGGGCCGGCGACGCCGCCCGGCCCGCTCCGGGGGCGGCCGACCTCGTACTGCCTGTGCTCGTCCACGGGGACGCCGCCTTCGCCGGCCAGGGGGTCCTCGCCGAAACGTTGAACATGTCGGCGCTCGCTGCCTACGAGACCGGCGGCACTGTCCACCTCGTCATCAACAACCAGCTCGGGTTCACCACCAACCCCGAGTCCGCCCGTTCCTCGGTCTACGCTACCGATTTGGCAAAAATGGTGCAGGCGCCGATATTCCACGTGAACGGCGACGACCCTGAGGCCTGCGTCCGGGTAGGCCGCTTGGCCCTCGACTTCCGCCAGGAGTTCCATAAGGACGTCGTCATAGACATGGTCTGCTACCGCCGGTATGGCCATAATGAGCAGGACGACCCCTCCCTAACTCAGCCTTTGCTCTACCAGTTGATAAAGGAGCACCGCAGCGTGCGGAAGCTCTACACCGAAGCCCTCGTGCGCCGGGGTGACATAACCCTGGAAGAGGCGGAGGCGGCCTTGGCCGATTTTTCTCGGCGCCTGCAGGCGGCCTTGGAC
>JBOGGK010000504.1:0-4823 GCA_050744045.1 Acidimicrobiales bacterium
GTCAACAGCACGAGACGCTGCTTGCCCGCGAGCCCTCTCAGGCGGGAAACGGCTTCGGAAGCCGGCGGCGCGCCGAGCTCGGCCCGGTAGCGGTCGTCGAACTCGTCGAAACGCTCCGGCACATGCCCGTACCAGCGCCGCAGTTCGGCGCTCGGCGCCACCTCCTTGGCCCATTCGTCGAAGTCGACGGCCGTCTTCTTGAACCCCCGTGGCCACAGGCGGTCCACCAGCACCCGGTAGTCCCCGCCCGACCGGCCCGGGTCCCCGTAGACTCGTACCACGCCGACGTGTGGTTTGGGCACCAGGGACGCTCAGCGTGCCCGGAAGCCCAAAGCGGCCGCCGCCGCACCGTCCATCATCGCCGGGCTCCAGGGCGGGTCCCAGACCACCCGCACGTCCACCGCCACGGCCGCGCCAGTGGCGTCGAGGATCGCCTCCCGGGCCATCTCGGGCAGGCTCTCCGAGGCGGGGCAGCCCGGTGTGGTCATCGTCATCTCCACCACGACGGTCCCGTCTTCGGCCCGTACGTCGTAGACCAGGCCGAGAGAAACCACGTCCAAGTACAGCTCGGGGTCGTAGACGCCGCCCAGCGCCGACCATGCCGCCTCGAGCGCATCGGAGGCGTCGAGGCGCAACCACTCGGCCCCGACGGCGGCGCGGTCGGGACCGTCGGGGGGCTCCTCCGGCGCCGGCCCGGGGGCGGTCACGTGCCAGGGGGCCTTCATGGCTGGCGGCGGAACGTTACCCGCCAGTCGCCGCCGCCGATCTCTTCGGGTTCGTAGCTGAAGCCGTGCGAGGACAGGACCCCCTCCAGGGGCACCGGCTCGAACGGGGCCAGCACGACCAAGTCCTCGCCCTCCCCCAACGAGGACACCGTCGACATGATCGTCTCGAACGGCTCCTCCCCCGCCGCGATCATCGGCCGAGCGTCCACAGTGGCCATCGTTTCCTCCATTCTCGCCGTTCGTCCCGGCGCCAATGCTACCGGCTGCTGGCTATACTGCCGGCGGCTAGTTGTTCTGCCCGCAGGTAGAACTTAGCACCGCGGCCGGTGCAGTCGGAGGAAAGTTATCTCTAGGATCACCTAGATATACTGTCGGGATGGAGGCCCTTGCCGGTGACGTCGTGACAACCGGGGTACCCCCGCCGGGCGGGCAGCGGTCGGGCAGGCAGCGGTCGGGCGGGCCGCGGTCGGGCGGGCTGCCGCCCGGTTGGCAGGAGGCCGAGGTGGTCGAGGTGATCGACGAGGCACCTGATGCGGTCACCCTCCGGTTGCGCCTGGCCACGCCTCGGCCTTTCCTTCCCGGCCAGTACTACAACGCCCGCCGCTATATCCCCGGCCGGCCCCGTCCGGTGCAACGTGCCTACTCGGTGGGCTCGTCTCCCGTGCCCGACCCCGGGCTCGTCGACCTGGGGGTGAAAGAGGTCCCCGGGGGGCTCGTCTCGCCCGGCCTGGTCAACGACCTCGGGCCCGGGAGCCGCCTGGAGGTGCGTGGCCCGGTCGGGCGGTTCACCTGGGCGGGTGGTACCGGCCCCGTGCTGCTCGTCGGGGCCGGGAGCGGCATGGTGCCCCTGATGTCTATGGTGCGCTACGCGGCAGCGACGGGGAGCAGGGCCCCGATGTGGCTGGTCTGTTCGGCCGTCAGCTGGGACCACGCCTTCTACCGGGACGAGCTGGGCCGCCTGGCCGGCGAGCGGCCATGGCTGCGGGTAGCCCAGTGCGTCACCCGTGACCCGGACGAGCGCCGCGCCGACTACCACCGCCGGATCGACCGCCAGGTCCTGGCCGAAACCCTCGACGGCGGGCGGCCTTCGTGCGCCTACGTATGCGGGCCACCGGCCATGGTCGAGACCGTCGCCGCCGAGCTCGCCCGGCTCGGGCTGCCGGCTGAAGCGGTCCGGAGCGAGAAGTACGACTGAAAGGGAGAGGGACCGTAGGAGAGGAGAACGACATGCCTGTTGAGCTGCACCAGGTCGGCCACGACGTCGGCGCCGCTGACGTGGTCGAGTTGCTGTGGGCCCTGCTCGACCACGACAACCGCTTCGCCGCCCCTGGGGACGCCACCTTGGCGGACTGCGACGTGCAGGCCGAGGACCTGAAGTGGTTGTGGGGGGCGGTCTGCGAGGAGTTCTCTGAGCACCCCCTTGCCCCTGAGCTCTCCCCCGGGGCACTCGACCTGTCGATGACCCTGGAGCAGGCGGCGTCGGTCATGGCCCTCGCGCTCAGCCGGGTGCCGCCACCGTCCGATGTCGGAAAACGCGCACGAGATCCGTAGACGCGGCTCTTCGCAGGTCGCATTTGCATATCTCAGGTGCCCTGCGGCTGATCCTGGCTAATCCTCGATGAAGATGCACTCCCCGGGACATTCCTCGGCCGCCTCCCGCACCGCGTCCTCGTGCTCGGCGGGCACCCCGGCGACGCCTTCGGACCCACCGGGTTCGTTCAGCACCCGGCCGTCGTCTTTCACGTAGGCGAGGCCGTCGTCGAGCAGGGTGAACACCTGCGGGCAAATCTCCTCGCAGAGGCCGTCCCCGGTGCAGAGGTCCTGGTCGATCCAAACCCTCATCTACCTACGCGTCCTTTCGTCGTGGGCGGCCACGGCGCCCAGGCGGCTCACCACAACCCCAATTCCAAGCGCGCCGACTCGGAGAGGCGGCTCAGGTCCCAAGGCGGGTCCCACACCAGCTGCACGTCGACCTCGGCGACACCGGGCACGGCAAGCAGTTTGACCTCCGCGTCCTGGCGCAGCACGTCGCCCATCCCGCAACCCGGCGCCGTCATCGACATGTCGATCTCGACCCGGTGGCGCCCTTCGCCGAGCGGCAGGACGTCGCAGCGGTAGACGAGGCCCAGGTCGACCACGTTCACCGGGATCTCAGGGTCGAACACGCTACGTAGCTGCTCGATCACCTGCTCAGGCTCGAACTCGGCCCCTGCCGAGGGCACCTCCTCGGAAGGTGCTGGCGCTACCAGGCCCAAGGCGTCGGCGTCGGCACGGTCGACCCGGGCGAGCAACCCTCGGGAGGTCTGGACGGTGATGCTGCCGCCCAGCTGTTGGACGACCACGACCTGCTCGCCTTGGGCCAGGACGGCCAGCTGGCCGCTCGGGACCAGGGTCGCCCGGCAGTCCCGGCGCAGCTCCACGGGGGCCGGCCCGTTCATCGCCGGCCTCCCAGGCGTGCCCGTGCCCGCTCCGGCGCCGCCGCCGCGAGGTGGGCGGCGACGAGGTGCTCGGCCCGCTCGCGGATGGGCCCTTCGGCGAAGCGCCCCAGGACCTGTTGGGCGAAGCCCGAGATGAGCAACGTCCGGGCGTCCGGCTCGGGTATCCCTCGCGACCGCAGGTAGAAAAGGGCGTCGGTGTCGAGCTGGCCGACAGCCGCCCCGTGGGTGCAGGAGACGTCGTCGGTGAAGATCTCCAAGCGGGGGCGGGTGTCAACCTCGGCGTGGTCGGAGAGGAGAAGGTTCTTGTTGACCTGGTCGGCGTCGGTGCCGGCCGCGCCCGGGTGGACGACAACGTGCCCATTGAAGATCCCGTGCCCGGTACCGTCGACGATCCCCTTGTAGAGCTGACGGCTGGCGCAGCGGGGCGCGATGTGCTCGACCAGCACCGGGTTGTCGTGGCACTGGTCGCCCGCGGGCAGGTAGAGGCCGGCGAGGTCGACGGCCGCGCCCTCTTCGGCCAAGGCGACGTGCACCTCGTGGCGGCCGAGGCGCGACCCGACCGCGAGCAGAGCGGAGACGAACCGGCTCCTCGCTCCCGGGCGGACCTCCAGGGTCGAAAGGTGGGACGCCTCGGGGGCTTCGGCCTGCAGCTTGTAGTGCTCGACGCGGGCGCCGGCGCCCAGGACGACCTCGGTGTGAGCGTTGGTCAGCGAGGCACCCTCTCCCGCGCTGAGGTAGCTCTCCACGACGGTGGCAGCGCTCCCGGCGCCGGCCATCACCACGGTCCGCGGGCTCGACAGCGGCAGGTCCCCGTGGGCGAAGCTCATGTAGACGACCTCGATCGGCACTTCGAGCGAGG
Source organism: Acidimicrobiales bacterium (assembly GCA_050744045.1). Classification (GTDB taxonomy): domain Bacteria; phylum Actinomycetota; class Acidimicrobiia; order Acidimicrobiales; family Palsa-688; genus JBOGGK01. The sequence goes on from JBOGGK010000504.1 coordinate 4,023, forward strand.
CCCCCTCGGCCACTTCTATGAGGCAGGCGTCGACAGCCAAGGCGGCGTTGAGCGCTTCGAAGGCGTGCCGGTAACCGTGCCCGGGCACCGGCCACACCGGCCCGGCCAGGCCGCCGTCCTCGCTGCCCGCCGAGGCGACCGAGGTCACCCGGGCCTGCTCGGGCAGGTTGTCCAGGTGGGACAGCCCGGCCACGAACCGACCGTTCACCACCACCAGGCGGGCGCCGCCGAGGCCAGGGGGGAGCAGAGGAGCCAGATCGGCGAGCGCCACACCGGGCTCGCCAAGGCCGGCGGGGGCCAAAGTCAGGCCCAGCAGCGGCCTGAGGTCGAAGTAACGCCAGTCCTCGTGCTTGCGGTCGGGGAAGCCATTTTTCGTCACCCAAGCCGCGGCTTCGCGCCGGGCTGACCCCGCTGAGCGCGCCTCGGCGGGGATAACGGGCGGGGCCAGGAAAGCCAGCTCGGCGAGCTCGGCCAGGGTCTGGCCGCCGACGAGGGCGACCCCGGCGCTCACCCGAGCGCCCCTGCCGGTTCGGCCTTGGCCGCGACGGCCTCGTCTTTCGGGCCGGCGGCGCCTTCCAGACCCGTATACCCCGACGTTTCCAACTCGACGGCCAGCTCCGGGCCGCCACTGCGGACCACCCGGCCGCCCGACAGGACGTGCACCCGGTCGGGGACCACGCTTTCCAGCAGCGTCTGGTGGTGGGTGATGACCAGTGCCGCCCGGTCGGCGGCCCGGACCGTGTTCACCCCTTCGGCGACCACGCGCAGGGCGTCTATGTCGAGGCCCGAGTCGGTCTCGTC
>JBOGGK010000505.1:0-6670 GCA_050744045.1 Acidimicrobiales bacterium
ATGTGAGTGAGCGGCACAGCCCAGGCCGGCGTACTCGCCCCCGGCCCAGTAAAGAAGGTTGTGCGAGCACCTGGCGCCGGGCTTCGCCCAATTGGAGATCTCGTACCATTCCAGGCCGTGGTCGGCCAGGACGGCGTCGGCGAGCAAGTACTTGTCGGCTTGGTCGTCGTCGTCGGGATGGCGTCGCGGGCAGGCGGCCAGGGGCGTGCCGGGCTCCACTGTCAAGGCGTAGGCGCTCACATGAGCTGGTGGCGGGTCGAGAGCGAGGACCTGCTCCAAAGACGCCCGCCAGTCGGCTATTGATTCCCCCGCGGCGCCGAAGATGAGGTCGATGTTGTACGCCTCTTCGAAGCCTGCCTGTCCCGCCTGCTCCGCCGCCCGCCGCACGTTGGCGGGATCGTGCTCACGCCCGAGGGAGGCAAGGACGTGGGGGACCATCGACTGCGCGCCGAAAGAAAGCCTGGTTACTCCAGAGGACCGGTAAACCGACAGCTTTTCAGGCGTCACTGTCTCGGGGTTGCACTCCACCGTGACCTCGGCTCCCGCCGCCAGCGGCCCGGCCTCCTTCACCGCGTTCAGGACCTCGTCGAGCAGCCCCGACGGCAGCAACGACGGAGTACCCCCACCGAAAAAGACTGAGGTCACCGGGCCCTTGCCCCACGCGCCGAGGCTCCCCGCCTCGGCCTGGCAGGCAGCTATGTAGCGCCCCCAAAGGTGGTGCCGGTCGGTCCAGGTGGCAAAGGCGCAGTAGTCGCAGCGCCGCCGGCAGAACGGGACGTGCACGTAAACCCCGAAGGTGTCGTCAGGCCGGGTCGCGGGCGCGCCACCCTCGCGGCCCGGGCGGGGGCGGCTACCGGTACCGGGGACAGGCGCTGGCAAAGCATGCACTGGGGCCAACGCGCGTAGCATACGGGAGTCGTGTTCGTCCTTGTGTTCCCGGGCCAAGGCTCGCAGCGCCCAGGGATGGGCCGGGCGTGGGTCGACCACCCCTCTTGGGCGCTCGTAGCCGAACTGAGCGACGTCGTGGGCCGTGACCTCGCCGAACTGCTGCTCGACGCTGGCCCGGAAACATTGCGAGCCACCCGCAACGCCCAGATGGCGACGTTCACGCTCAGCGCCGTGGCGCTCCACGCGGCCCTTCGAGGCCCGCTGGCCCGGAGGGGCCCCGGGACTGCGGATAGCGCGCCAGACATGCTCAGCCCTCCCAGCGGGTTGGTAGCCGTAGCCGGTCACAGCCTGGGCGAGTACACGGCTCTGGTAGCAGCCGGGGCTCTCGGCCTTCACCAGGGGGCACGCCTCGTCCACGCCCGGGGGGAGGCCATGCAGGGCGCGGCGGAGGCCACCTCGGGCACCATGGCGGCGGTGCTCGGGCTCGAGTTGGCCGAGATAGCCGCCGCCTGCACCGAGGGCGAAGGCACCTGGGTGGCCAACGACAACACCGCCCGCCAGGTGGTCATTGCCGGCACTGCTGCCGGGGTCGAAGAGACGAGCGCCCGGCTGCTGAAGCAAGGTGCCAAGCGTGTCATGGCGCTGCAAGTCGGTGGTGCCTTCCACACCCCTCTGATGGCGCCGGCCCAGGCCCGCCTCGACGCCGCCCTCCAGGCCACCCCGTTTTCCCCGAGCTCCCGCCCGCTGGTGGCCAACCTGGACGCCCGGGCCCACTCGGACGGTTTCCCGGCCCTGCTGTCTTCTCAGCTGTGCTCACCCGTGCGGTGGCGGGAGTGCCTGCTGGCCCTAGCGGGCATGGGCGCCAAGCTCTTCATCGAGCTGGGCCCCGGTACAGAGTTGTCCCGCATGGTCCGGCGCACCGTCCCCGAGGCTGCCCGCACCAATGTGGCCGGGCCGGAGGACCTCGGCGTTCTCGAGGGAGCCCTCGCCGCCTCCTGACCCGAGGAGCCCCTCGGCCGCCTACGAAGGAGCGCTGGCGGCCGCCTTCACGGCTCGGCCACCTGGGGTAGCCAGCGGCGCCAGTTGTCCTCTAGCCCGGCACTCACTTCTTCCGGCGCAAGCCGCATGACGCCTTCGGGCACGAGGTCGGCGACGGTCCGCTGGCGGACGTAGTCGTGGGCGGCGCCGGCGAACAGTACCTTGCGGAGGCCGACCAGCTCGGCGGGCGCGCCGGAGAAGAAGCCCCACAAGGCGAACGCCCAGTCCATGTCGTGGACCACAGGCGCACGGTGGAACAGCGACGCCCTCCTGGCACCGGCGGCGAAGCACCCGGCCACCACGTCGCCCACGCGTTCGCCCTCGGCCAGGACCGCCCGCTCGGCCACCCTCTTGGCCAGCTTCAAGCCGAACCCGAGGTCCGGGCCGGTGGCGCCGAAGCGCGCACCTTCGGGGGGCCGTAGCGATGCCAGCTCGGCCGGCCTGTCCTGTGCCCAGCGCCCAGGGGTTGACAAGCGGCTCGAGGGGCGCACCCGGTCACTGGCGACGAGAGGCACGTAATCGGGCTGGGCCATGCCCGCAACTTACCTGAGCCCGGCGGGCGCCGGCCAAGCCAGCGCCCAGGCGGCGGTGGGCGGTCCGGGCTGCCGGCGGGGCAAGGGCGGCCGCCGCTCAGTGGTGCTCGGTGGCGCCAGCGTGGAGCAGGCCGAACACGATCGAGTCCGAAAGGGCCTCCCAGGAGGCCTCGATCACGTTCTCGGACACCCCGATCGTCGACCATGTCTGCTCGCCGTCGGTCGAGTCGATGAGGACGCGGGTGACGGCAGCGGTGCCAGCGGCCGAATCGAGGACGCGCACCTTGAAATCGGTCAGATGGATGCGAGCGAGCTCGGGGTGGCTCGGGCCCAGAGCTTTGCGCAGGGCGGCGTCCAGGGCGTTCACGGGGCCGTTGCCTTCGGCCACTTCCATCACACGCTCATCGCCCACGAACAACTTGATGCGTGCCTCGGTGAGGAAGCTCCCGTCGGGGCGCAGATCTGTGACCACTCGGTTGGACTCGAGGCGGAAGAACGACTGCTTCCAGCCCGTGGCCGCCCTCATCAACAGCTCCAGGGAGCCGTCGGCCACTTCGAAGTGGTAGCCGGCGTGCTCGAGCTCCTTCAAGCGTTCGACGACGTACGCGACCTCCTGGCCGCTGAGCTCGAGGCCCATCTGATCGGCCTTCAGGGCGACGGTGGAGCGGCCCGACAGCTCGGAAAGCACGAAGCGGGTGGTGTTCCCGACGGTTTCGGGGGCGACGTGAGAGTAAGCCCTGGGTGCTCGGGCGATCGCGCTCGTGTGGATGCCGGCCTTGTGGGCGAACGCCGAGATGCCCACGAAAGGTTGGCGGGGGTCCGGCACCTGGTTCACTATCTCTGCGATGTGGTGGCACACTGGCGTGAGCAGCTCCAAGCGGTCAGGCCCGATCGTGTCGATGCCGAGCTTCAGGCTTAGATCGGCAATGACCGCGCTGAGGTCGGCATTGCCAGTGCGTTCGCCGTAGCCGTTGACGCAACCCTGCACGTGGTCAGCGCCCTCCATGACCGCCGCCAGAGAATTGGCCACTGCGCAACCAGAGTCGTTGTGGAAATGGACGCCGAGGTGGCCCGAGCTCACCCGGCGAGCCTCGGCCACCGCCCGGACCACCTGGTGTGGGAGCATGCCGCCGTTGGTGTCGCAGAGGACCGCAGTGGCGCCGCACCCTTCCACCACCTGCAGGAATTCCCGGGCAAAGCCGGGATCCTCGAAGAAGCCGTCGAAGAAGTGCTCGGCGTCGACGAAGACCTCCTTGGCGTTGCTGCGGAGGTAGCTGACCGAGTCCGCCACCATGTCGAGGGCCTCGGAAGCTGACGTCCGCAGGGTCTCGGCGATCTGCCAGGGCGACGACTTGGCCACCAGGCAGACGTGGCCGGTGCCCGCGCCGAGCAGGTCGGCCATCACGGGGTCGGTCTCGGCCCTACCCCCGGCCTTCCTGGTAGCCCCGAAAGCGACCAGCTTTGCCCGGCCCATCACCAGTTCGCCGCCGCGGGCCGCTCTCTCGAAGAACTCCTTGTCCTTGGGGTTGGCCCCCGGCCACCCCCCTTCCACCCAATGGACACCCAGGCGATCGAGTTGCTCGGCGACCCGCAGCTTGTCTTCGACGGTAAGCGAGAGCCCCTCGCCCTGGCTCCCGTCGCGCAGCGTGGTGTCGAAGATCTCGACCTTGGCCGGAGCGCCAGCCGGAGCTCCGGTCCGAGCGCCGGACGGGGTGCTCGCGGGACCGAGCGCTTCAGCGGACATGTTCCACCCAGCGCTTGTACCGGTCCGACTGGCCCCGCACGGCCGCCTTGTAGGTCTCTTGGATCTTGCGCGTCAGCGGGCCGGGGGCCCCGTCGCCCACTTGGCGGTCGTCAACGGAACGGATCGGCACCACCTCGGCCGCCGTCCCCGACATGAACGCCTCGTCGGCGATGTACAGGTCGCTACGCAGTAAGTTAGCGTGCTCCACCTCGACCCCGAGATCGCGGGCGATGGTGATGACCGAGTCCTGGGTGATGCCCTGGAGGGCACCGGCCGAAACGGGAGGAGTGACCAGGTGGTCGTCGCGGAGGACGAAGATGTTCTCGCCGGTGCACTCGCTCACGTAGCCTTGCGGCGAGAGCAGTACGGCTTCGTCGTAACCGCTTTTCAGCGCCTCTGCCTTGGCCATCGACGAATTGAGGTACATGCCCGTGCCCTTGGCCGCCGGGGGGAGCGCGTTGGGGTCATGGCGCTGCCACGAGCTGACCTTCAAGCGCACTCCTTTTTCCACGCCCTCCTCGCCCAGGTAAGCTCCCCAGGGCCAAAGGGCGATGGCCACGTTGACCTCGCAGTTGAGCGTCAGCAGCCCCATCTCGCCGTAACCGAGGTAGACGATCGGCCTTATATAGCACTCGGCGACGCGGTTGGCCGCCACCGTCTGCTTCACCGCTTCGACCAACTGGCTGGGCGTGAAGGGGATCTCGATCAGGAAGATCTTCGCCGAAGCGAACAAGCGCTTCACATGGTCGCTCAAGCGGAACACCCCCGGCCCTTCGACGGTCCGGTACGCCCGGATACCTTCGAAGACCCCGCACCCGTAATGGAGGCTGTGGGTGAGGACGTGGATCTTGGCGTCCTCCCATTTGACGAGCTCCCCGTCCATCCATATGAATTCGGTCTTGGTGAGCGGCACCGCTCTTCACACCCTTTCTGAAATCTCGTTACCGTAGTTGCTTGTCGTTATCGGCCCCGTGGGCTGAAAGCTCTGCACGGCCTTGCTTATGCGCGCCGCCTGGTCGGCCAGGCCCAGGTATTCGAGCATCATGGCGGCCGAGACGATGGCCGCCGCCGGGTTGGCACTGCCCGTACCGGCGATGTCGGGAGCGCTGCCGTGCACGGGCTCAAAAAGAGACGGGCCGGTGCGGGCCGGGTTGAGGTTCGCCGAGGCCGCCCGGCCGATACCTCCAGTCACCGCGCCGGCAAGGTCGGTCAGTATGTCGCCGAAGAGGTTGTCGGTGACTATGACGTCGTAGCGGTCGGGCGACTCGACCAGGTAGATGCAGGCCGCGTCCACGTGGTTGTAAGCGGTCTGGACGCCGGGGTGCTCGGTGGCCACATCGGCGAAGGCCCGCTGCCACAGGTCCCCCGAGAAGTTGAGGACGTTGGTCTTGTGGACCAGCGTGAGGTGGCGGCGCCTGCCCTCCGCCAGCTCGAAAGCGAACCTGATGCAGCGCTCCACCCCGAAGCGGGTGTTCACCGAACCTTGCGTAGCCACCTCGAAAGCCGTCCCTTTCCTCAAGAAACCGCCCTCCCCAGCGTAGGTGCCCTCGGTGTTCTCCCGGACCACGGCGAGGTCCGCCGCCGCGCCGGCCCCTACGCTGGTCGCCGCCCGGAAGGGGCGGAGGTTGACGTACAGGTCCAGCTCGAAGCGCAGCCGCAGCAGCAGGCCGCGCTCCAAGATCCCAGGGGGCACATCGGGCGACCCGACCGCGCCGAGGAGGATGGCGTCAAAACTCCTCAGCTCCTCCAAGACGGTGTCGGGAAGCACCTCGCCGGTCGCCAGGTACCGGGTGGCCCCGAGGTCGTAGTAATGGGTATCGAGCTTGGCACCGGCGGCCTTCGCCACCTTCAGGGCCTCGGCAGTGACTTCGGGCCCGATCCCGTCCCCCGGTACTACTGCTATGCGGTGAGCCTGCACGCTGGCCCTCACTCGGCGGCGCTCCTCCTGTCGCTTCCCGTCGACTATCGCTTTCGGGTTCTTGCTGGTGCTTCGTTGCTGGTGCTTCGTTGCTGGTGCTTCCTAGCGGCCATCGGCTCCCGTGTGCCCGGACATGAAAACGACCGTCCCTCGGGACGGTCGTTGCGACGCTCACCCGCTAAAGCGGGAGGGCGTCAACAGGCAATTACTACGACGGCCAAGGCGGCACAGATCTTCCGGGCGGGGCACGAGCTCATTGGCCTTCCAAGTATCGCAGGCCAGAGCGCTCGGAGTCAACCGCCAGCCCGGTACTTCCCGGGGCATGCGGGCCGCCTCCGGGGTGCCCCCTCGGCCCTGGTACCCTGCGCTGCATGGCTACCACCAAACTGTCGCCTTCCACTTACCAGAGGCTGCAGGCCGAGCTCGAGGACCTGAAGACCCGCGGGCGGGTGGACATCGCCAGGCACATCGAAGCGGCCCGAGCGCTTGGTGACCTTTCCGAAAACGGCGACTACCACGCGGCCAAGGACGCCCAGGGCAAGATGGAGG
>JBOGGK010000506.1:0-8240 GCA_050744045.1 Acidimicrobiales bacterium
CCCCTGGCGCTACCGCTCCCGCAGCCACCGCGGCCGCCCCCCCTACCGCCGACGTCGCCTACAACCTGGGGGCCGTGGCCAGCTACGCCGTGGGGCAGCAGCCTTCCAACTGGGACATCCACTCGGCGGGCGCCGCGCCTTTCTACGAGACCCTCGAGCAGGTGCTCGCCCAGGTGTGGCCGTCGGCTTTCGAGCTGGGCCCGACCGGGGTGCCAGTGCGCAACGGCGCCCTGCTCACCTCGGCCCGACAGGTGAGCCCGACCAAGATCGTGTACGAGATCGACCCGAGGGCGGTCTGGTCCGACGGGATCCCTATTACCTACAAGGACTTCGCCTACAACTGGCGGGCGCAGTCGGGGCGGGCGACATGGAGGGACCGGGGCGGCAAAGCGTACACCCCCATGGGCTCCGACGGCTACAACGACATCTCCGCCGTCGTGGGCGGCCGGGCCGACCCGTACTCGGTAACGGTGACCCTTTCCCACCCGTACCCGGACTGGCGCTCGCTTTTCTCCTACCTGGTGCCCGCCCACGTGGCCAAGGCGGTCGGCTTCGACGCCGGCTTCACCGACCCCGTCGCCGACCTAGTCTCCGGCGGCGCCTACATGGTCTCCTCCCTCCAGCCGGGATATTCCCTCGAACTGGTGCGCAACGCCCGTTACTGGGGCAACCCGGCCAACTTCGCTTCAGTCACTTACTATTTCACCAGCGGGCCCGCTCAGGTCCTCGACGCCCTGGCCGGGGGCGAGCTCGACGTCGCCGCGCTGCGGGCACCTCCAAGCGGTTACCAGGCCCTGCAGGCCGCCGGCGACCTGTCTGTCCGGGCGGTCGCCAGCAGCTACTACGAAGACCTCGACTTCAACGAGGCCACGGGGCCGCTCAGGGACGAGGCCCTGCGCCAGGCGGTGATGATGGCGGTGGACCGCTCCGCCATGGCCAGAGCCGTGCTGGCGCCCTACGGGCTGGCCGCGAGGCCGGTGGAGAACAGGGCCTTCATGCCCGGCTCGCCCGGCTACCGCGGCGACGGCTCGGCCTGGGACGGGCCGCGCCCGGCAGCGGCGCTCAGGCTGCTGGCCGCCCACGGCTACAAACGCGCCAAGACGGCCCCGGAGGGGGCCGAGTTCCTGGGCCCGGGGGGCAGGCCGGTCGACCTGTCGCTCTACGTGGACAGCGCCGACCCCTGGGCCGGGGGGCTGGCCGCCCAGGTGGCCAGCTCGTGCGCCGCCATCGGGGTGAGCGTGTCCATCGAGCGCGGGACCAGCCCGGTCGGCGACGTGACCGGCTCGGACCGGGCCCTGGCGCCGCCGGCGGGGTGGGAAATGGCCATCGAGGTGCGCCAGGTGCCTGCCTTCGCCTCGGCGCTCGCCGGCACTTACGCGAGCGGCGGGAGCGCCAACATTGACGGCTATTCGAGCGCGGCCATGGACGCCCTGCTCGCCCGCGTGCCGACGACGCCGGCGGGGCAGCTGCCGGCAGTGTTCGACCAGGTCGACAACCAGGCCTGGCAGAGCGCCGCCGACCTGCCCCTGGTGGCGGTCCCCGTCGTCGTGGCCACCAACGACAAGCTGCTCAACCTGCAGGTGGGGCCGTGGCCGGCCGACATCGCCTGGGACGAGCAGGACTGGGGCTTCGAGGCTTCCTGAGCTCAGAGGATGCGGGAAAGGAAGAGCTTGGTCCGTTCCTGCTCGGGGTGGGCCAGCACCGTCTTCGGCGGGCCGGACTCGACGACGAGGCCGTCGTCCATGAAGACCAGGCTGTCGCCAACCTCGCGGGCAAAACCCATCTCGTGGGTCACGACCACCATGGTCATGCCGAGGTCAGTGGCGAGTGCCCGCATGACCGCGAGCACGTCGCCCACCAGCTCGGGGTCGAGGGCGGATGTCGGCTCGTCGAACAACATCAGCTTGGGTTGCATGCCGAGCGCCCGGGCAATCGCCACCCGTTGTTGCTGGCCGCCCGAGAGCTGCCTCGGGTAGGCGCCGGCCCTGTCGGCCAGCCCCACCTGTGCGAGCAGCGCCGTCGCTCGTTCGGTCGCGACAGCCTTGCTCTCGCCCTTCACCCGCATGGGCCCGACGGTGATGTTGTCCAGCGCCGTCATATGGGGGAACAGGTTGAAATGCTGGAATACCATACCCACTTCGGCCCGCCGGCGGGTGACCTCGCGCTCGCGGAGCTCGTACAGGCGGCCTCGGTGCTCCCGGTAGCCGACGAGCTCACCGTCGACGGCGAGGCGGCCGGCGTCGACTTTCTCCAGGTGGTTGATGCAGCGCAGGAACGTCGACTTGCCCGAACCCGATGGCCCGATGATGCACATCACCTCGCCGGTCCTCACCTGGAGGTCGACTCCCCGCAGGACGTGGTTGGTGCCGTAGCTCTTGTGGACGCCTTCGGCTTCGATCATGAGGCCGGCCAAGCTTGGCTCACCTCGCTCCTCGCTCGCCGGGCTGGCCGACCCCTGTTTCGACCCTCAGCCCGTTTTGTTCCTCGGCGGGGGGGCCAACCTCGCCTCCCACCATCTCCGGACGCCCGTAGCCCGCGCCGCCGCCCGGCCGTATCAGCAGGCCCTTGCGGATGCGCTGCCAAGGCGTGAGCGGGAGCGTGCGTACCGAGCCCCGGGCGTAGTAGCGCTCGAGGTAGTACTGGCCGACCATCATCACGGTCGTGACGATCAGGTACCAGAGGCTGGCGTCGATGAAAAGCGGGATCGGCTTGTAGTTTGCCGAGGCGATCTGCTGGGCCCAGAAGGTGAGCTCCTGGACGTTCACGACGGAGGCCAGCGAGGAGGTCTTCAGCATCGAGATCGTCTCGTTGCCCGTCGGCGGGATGATCACCCGCATCGCCTGGGGGAGCACGATCAGGCGGAGGGCGGTGAGGCGCGACATGCCGATCGACAGCGCCGCCTCCGTCTGGCCCTCGTCCACCGAGACGATACCTGCGCGCACGATCTCGGACATGTAGGCGCCCTCGTTCAGGGCCAGGCCGAGGCTGGCGGCGATGAACGGGGTGAGGGTGGCGTTGAGGTTGACGTGTACCAGGGCAGGACCGAAGGGCACTCCCAGGGTGAAGCTGGGGAAGATGTAGGCGGCCGCCTCCCAGAACAGGAGCTGGACAAGGACCGGGGTCCCCCGGAAGAACCATATGTAGATCCACGCCGACCAGCTGACGATCGGGTTGGGGGACAGCCGCATGATGGCCAGGACGACGCCGAGGAGGATGCCGCCGGCCATGGCGATCACGGTGAGCTCGATCGTCGTCACCAAGCCGTGGAGGATCTCGGACGACAAGAAGAAGTGGTCGATGACGGACCACTCGAAGCGTTCCCTCTCTACCCCGTTGATGTAGACGTGCGAGAAGAACAGCGAGTGCACGAGCATGACACCGAGGAGCACGACGACGGCGGCCGCCACCCACCGCCCCGGGTGGCGGACCGGTACCGCATGCACTGGGCCATCGTTGTTACTGCGGCGCCTCCGCGGCCTCCCGAGCCCTGATATCCTCATGCTGGCAAGGCCGCGAGGTGGACGTGGCTAGCTGGTCGCCCCGTCAATCCTGGGCGTCTTGATCGCCCCAGCCTGCACACCCCACTTGTCCAGGATCTTCACGTACTGGCCGTCCTTGATGAGGGCCTTCACGGCGGCGAGCAACGGCGTGGCCAGGCCACTGTTCTTCGCCACGATGAAGCCGTACGGCGCCGTTTCGAAGGCCTTTCCAGTCAGCTTGAACTGGCCGTGGGAAAGGTGGACGATGTAGGCCGCCACCTGGGAGTCGGCGAAGCCGATATCGGCACGCCCGTCGGAGACCGCCAGGTTGGCCTGGTCCTGGTTGGCAAAGCTCTCGACGTTGACCTTGCAGTGCTTGGCTTCGCTCTGCGCGTCGGCCTGCTCGGTGGTGCCGGACTCCACCGACACCGAATGGCCGCAGAGGGACTTCAGGCCGTTGAACACGCGGTGGCTGGTGGCGTTCTCGTAAAAGGCCTCGCCGGCCACGAAGTAGTCGACGAACTCGACCGCCTTCTCCCGCTCCTTGGTGTCAGTGAACGAGGAGTTGCCCATCCCGTACTTGCCGTCCTCGACGCCCGTGATGATCGTGTCGAAGGTGGCGTCGACAAGGTGCAGCTTGACGCCCATGACCTTGCCGAGAGCGGCGGCGAGGTCGGCGTCGAAGCCTACGATCTTGCCTTTTTTGATGAACTCGTCTGGCGGGTAGGTGGCGTCGACCGCCACCTTGATACCCGAGGCGTACTTGGTGGGGACTTTGATCGTGGTCGAGGCCGCCTTGGTTGTCGAGGCTGCCCTGGCCGCCGAGGCCGCCGCCGTCGAAGCCGCCTTGGTTGTCGAGGCTGCCCTGGCCGTCGAGGCGTTGGCCGCAGCGGCCCCGGTGGTGGTCACGAGGCCCAACGTCACCAGGGCGGCGGCGATGGCGCCGCCGGGCCTGTTCCTCCGAACTCTCTGCATGCGCACCTCCATCGTCGTCGACACTGCAGCGTTGGCCAGGAGCATAGTTGGCCCAGGGAGGCTGCCCCCCGCGGCCCCCGGCGGGCCGGGGGCCTGCCGGCCTCGGCGCCTATTCTCGGTCAGTGCCCGAAACGACCCCTACCCCCGGCTCTCGCTTGGTGTCCGAGCTGTTCGACCCCTCGGCCTGGGAGGCGGTCGAAGGGCCCCGGTTCTCCGACGTCACCTACCACCGCGCCCTTCACCAGGGCACGGTTCGCATCGCCATCGACCGGCCCGAGGTGCGCAACGCTTTCCGGCCCCGCACCGTGGACGAGCTGTACCTGGCCCTGGACCACGCCCGCCAGTGGGCGGACGTGGGCTGCGTCCTGCTGACCGGCAACGGGCCGTCGCGCAAGGACGGAGGATGGGCCTTCAGCTCCGGCGGGGACCAGCGGGTTAGGGGGAGGTCGGGGTATGAGTACGAGCACGAGGGCGGCGCCGGCGTACCGGCGGGAGCCGGGACGGAGGGAGCCGTAGGCGGAGCGGGAGCCGGGACGGAGAGGGCAGGCGGAGCGGGAGCCGGGACGGAGAGGGCCGGGGGGCCCGTAGGCGGAGCGGGGGGCCTAGGGGGAGCGGGGGCCGTAGGCGGAGCGGGGGGCGTAGGCGGAGCGGGGGCCGTAGGCGGAGCGGGGGTGGCCGTCGGGGCAGTTGCACCGGCAGCAGTTACCGCGGCGGGGCCGGCCCTCGCCGACCGGGCCGAGCGGGCGAGGCTGGGGCGGCTCCACATCCTCGACGTCCAACGGCTTATCCGCACGATGCCCAAAGTGGTGATAGCAGTGGTGCCCGGGTGGGCGGCGGGAGGCGGCCACAGCCTGCACGTAATCTGCGATCTGACGATCGCCAGTGCCGAGCATGCTCGTTTCCGCCAGACCGATGCCGACGTGGCGAGCTTCGACGGCGGCTATGGTTCGGCTTACCTTGCCCGCCACGTGGGCCAGAAGCGCGCCCGGGAGGTCTTTTTCCTGGGCCGCACCTACGATGCCGAAGAGGCTCACCGGATGGGCATGGTGAACGCGGTGGTGCCCCACGCTTCGCTGGAAGCCGTCGCCCTCGAGTGGGCAGCGGCGATAAACGCCAAGAGCCCCACGTCGGTGCGCATGCTGAAGTACGCATTCAACCTGGCGGACGACGGGCTCGCCGGCCAGCAACTGTTCGCCGGGGAAGCGACCCGGTTGGCCTACATGACCGACGAGGCGGCTGAGGGCCGCGACGCGTTCTTGCAGCACAGGCCCCCGGACTGGTCGGCGTTCCCCTGGTATTACTGAGCGCCTCTTGCGCCGGGTACGTGCGCCCGAGCCCGCACCGTGGGGCGCCGTCGTGTGACCATGAGGCGCGGGTCGTGGGCCGGGTTGCCGTGGGCCGTTTTGCCGCGCTGAGCGTTTGTTCTGTCGACAAGTTGACATTAACTCTCCGATGGCGGTGGGAGCTTTCCGCAGTTGTCAACGTTTTCGGCGGGCCGGCTCGAGGCTTTTGTAAACTTACGCGCGTATAGCGTCAACAACGGCAGAAAGCCCCCGGGCAACCGTCAACAACTGCGCCAAAACCCTCTCGCAAATGGGCGAGCTTATGTAAACTTGCGCGCGCTTGCCAGGAGGGCCAGAGCGTGGCGGTGACCGGTTTGGCAGTCCGGTGGTGGTCCGGCAACGGTATCTGGCGGTTCTGGGCGGCTTCAGGGTCGCGTTGGCGTTCAGTCGCATTGCTTCTCAGTTATGCCCTTACCTGTCCGACGGCGTGCGTCGGGCTCATTGCCAAGGCCCCTGAGCCAGCGTGTCCATCGGCTTCGCCGTCATCTTCCCCTTGGCGTCGGTGTCGAACGCCCTCCTGCTCACGCTCCACATGCGGGGTTGGCTGCGACTGATCGCCGGCTGGAGCCCCGGGGAGCTCGGTAACCTCAGTCAGGGACTATTCGGCAAACCCAACCCGGTGCTCCCGCACCCTTCCTGGCCGGTCGGGCACCCTCTGGCTGCTGCTTAGGGGCGGTCAATAGCGCTGGTCGTGACTTCGGGACGCGGCCCCCCTTGCCAGCCCTGGAGCGTCGGGGACCTGCGCCGCACCGGGCCCTGCCCGGGCACCGCTGACGGCGTAGTTGCCCTACAAGCGCACGACAGGCTGAGGGGCTCGTTCCGCCCCGCCGGGCGGCGGTATGCTTGCAGGCTGCCGGGGGTGTGCCGGCGCCACGTCGGAGTGGCGGAATAGGTATACGCGCTAGCTTGAGGTGCTAGTGGGAGCAATCCCGTGGGGGTTCAAGTCCCCCCTCCGACACGGCCGAAGGCGCTGGTCAGAGGGGTAAGAGTTAGCCGATCGAGGTTTTCGTCACAACCTCCTGGTATCGTCGTGGACACAAATTGGACACAAAACCTCCGGGGGCGTGCCCAGTGGACACAGGTGGACACAGGAGGGTGGGGCGAGCGTGGCCGAGAACGTAGGCAGGCGAGGAGAGTCCTGGTTCTTCAGGGTCGACCTTCCGCCCGGCACCGATGGGAAGCGACGGCAGAGGCGGGTTAGCGGCTTCGCCACCGAGCGTGAAGCTCGCCGAGCCATGGCGCAGGCCAAGGTAGACATCGACACCGGCCGGCTACGTTACGGGGCTCGGCGTACGGTAGCGGACCTTGCTGACGAGTGGCTGGAGGCGGTGCAACCCAACCGTAAGGCGTCGACGTTCAGCAATTGGACGTGGCTGATGCGGGCATACGTGGTGCCGCGGGTCGGCCAGGTCCGCCTGGACCGGCTCTCGCCAGCTGACATCCAAAGGTTGTACTCCGAGCTGCGTAGTTCCGGTGCTCGGGGTGGGAAGCCCTTGTCCGGCACCCAGGTCCGCAACGTCCATGGGGTCCTGCACAACGTGATTAACTATGCCGTGCGCATGGGTTACATCGCCCGTAACCCGACCGACGCCATCGACAAGCCACGTAACGATACTGAAGAACGGCCGGTCTACACACCCGACCAGGTGCGCCATTTCTTGTCGACCGCAGAAGGCGACCGGCTCCGAGCGCTGTGGTACCTCGTATTGGCGACCGGGCTGCGAAGAGCCGAGCTGGCGGGGCTGAGATGGCGAGATGTGGCGCTTGACCGCGCCCAGCCGGTGCTAGCCGTGCGGACGACGCGGACGACCGCCGGCCATGTGGTAGTCGAGCACGATCCTAAGACCAAGTCGAGCCGGCGGGTGCTGCACCTCGACCGCGGGACCGCAGACATGCTCCGCCGTCACCGTGAGGCCATGGCCGCGGAAGCCGAGAAGCGAGGTGAGTTGACGGTCCCCGAGTACGTCTTCGTGGACAAGCTTGGTGACGCGTACCACCCGGCCCAGTTGACGTATTGCCTCCACTCGTTGCAACATCGAGCGCGCCTGCCGGAAATTACCCTCCACGACCTTCGCCATACGGCGGCAACCGTCGCCCTGCTCGCCGGCGTGCACCCGAAGGTGGTGAGCGAACGCCACGGCCATGCCTCCACGCAGATCACCCTTGACCGCTACAGCCACGTGATCGAGTCGATGCAAACGGAGGCGGCGGACGCTATCGGGCGGTTCCTGCGGCCGGAATGACCCGCAAGATGCCTTGCGTCGGCACTCACGTCGCGTCGCGGCCCTGTAGGTGTCCCTCTTCGGTGATGGTGAGGCCCAGCGCGTCTGCGACATCGCTGATGCGGGCAAGGCTCGCCGACCGGTAGCCGCTCGCTTCGTAACGTTGCACCTGCTGTTCTGCGATGCCGAGAGCCTCGGCCAGTTGGCGTTGTGTCCAGCGT
>JBOGGK010000507.1:0-3991 GCA_050744045.1 Acidimicrobiales bacterium
CGTGGATGGTGGCGCCGAGCTCACCCTGGCCGAGGCGGGCGCCGCCCCCGCCCCGTTGCCCCTCGCGACAACCACGTCGGTTTCTTCCCACCCCGACCCCGCCCGAGCCGGCCAAAAGGTGCTGTTCACCGCCACCGTCCAGCCGGCGCCTTCGGGGGGGACGGTCAGCTTCATCGACGACGGCGCAGTGATGCCGGGTTGCCAATCGGTGCCCGTGGGCCGAGGTGGCCGGGCCACCTGCTCGAAGCTCTTCGCCTCGGCAGGCGATCGCGTGCTCCAGGCGTCCTTTTCCGGTAGCGCCGGCTTCGCCGCTTCCGTGGCGTCTCCCTACAGCCAGTCGGTGCGGGCACCCAGGCCCCGGGCGCAGGGCTACTGGCTGGCTACTCGCTCGGGCGAGGTGTTTGCCGCCGGTGCCGCCAAGCCCTACGGAGGCTTCGCCGCGGCCCCTTCGGGCCCGGTGGTCGGCATCGGGGCGACCCCGAGCGGCAGGGGTTACTGGTTGGTGACGGCGAACGGCACGGTAGCGGCGTTCGGCAACGCCCGCTTCTTGGGCGACCTGCCCCGCCTGCAGGTGAAAGTGCACGACATCGTGGCCATTACGCCGACCCCGAGCGGCCGGGGTTACTGGCTGGTGGGCAGGGACGGAGGCTTTTTCGCCTTCGGCGACGCGGCCTATCGCGGCTCGCTGCCCGGCCGCAAGATGCACGTCTCGGACATCGTCGGCATGGTGGCAGCTCCGCGCGGGCGCGGCTACCTGCTCGTGGGCAAGGACGGCGGGGTGTTCAATTTCGGCTCCGCCCGCTTCTTCGGCTCGTTACCGGCCGAGAAGGTCCACGTCCGGGACATAACCGCGATGCTGCTCGCCTCGGGCGCCCGAGGCTACCTGCTCGTCGGGGCGGACGGCGGTGCTTTCGTTTTCGGCCGCGGCGTGCGCTTCTACGGTTCGCTCCCCGGCAGGCACGTGGACGTGCACGACATCGTCGGCGTGGCCCTGTCGCCCAACGGTAAGGGTTACTTCATGGCCGGCGCCAACGGGGCCGTCTACGGGTTCGGGGACGCCAAGGTCGGGCGCCCGCTGCCTGGCCTCGAGGCGCAACTGCCGGTCGTCGCTATCACCGGGATCTAAGCCGCTATGCCGGGATCTAAAATGTTGACTAAGTCGATCAAGAATGGTAAGAATAAGGACGATGGGAGCAGCGATCGAGAGCCGGGAGGTGTCTGCCCAGCTGGAAGCCGATATCGCCAAGTTCGACCTCATGCTGGAGGCATACCTGGGCGGCCGCTTGGACGAGGACGAGTTCAGGCTGTTCCGGCTCAACAACGGGATCTACGGGCAGCGCCAGGGCGGCCATGACCAGATGGTGCGGGTGAAGGCCCCCTACGGCTCGCTGACACCCGAGCAGCTCGAAGCCTTTGCCCATGTCGCCAGCACCTACAGCCGGGGCTGGGGCCACCTGACCACCCGGCAGAACGTCCAGTTCCATTTCGTCCAGCTCGAGCGGGTGCCCCAAATGCTGCGCCACCTGGCAGAGGTCGGCCTCACCACCCGGGAGGCATGCGGCGACACGGTGCGCAACGTCACCGGTTGCCACCTCGCGGGCGCCTGCCCGTTCGAGGTGCTCGACATCAGCTCCTGGGCCGAGGCCACTTTCCGCCACTTCTTGCACCACCCCTACGCGCAGCGCCTACCACGCAAGTTCAAGATCAACTTCTCGGGGTGCACAACCGACTGCGGCCAGGCCATGTTCAACGACATCGGCGTCGTGGCGGTGGCAAGGCCGCTGCCCGACGGCAGCACCGAAGCCGGGTTCAGGGTGTTCATCGCCGGTGGCCTCGGCGCCAACCCCCACCCGGCCCAGGCGTTGGAGGAGTTCACCCCCCGCTACGCGCTCCTGGCCACGCTCGAGGCGGTGCTGCGCACCTTCGACCACTATGGCAACCGCGACAACAAGCTCCGCGCCCGGCTCAAATGGCTCGTCGACACCGTGGGCATCGACGAGTTGCGCCAGCGGGTGCTGAAAGAGCGCAGGCTCCTGCTGGCGTCGAGCAGTTGGCCCGGGGGGATCCCGGCGGTCGTCGAGGAGCTCGGCGATTCCCCCGCAGGCGTCGCGCCGGGAGCCTCCCCGAGCCCCGTCGGGACGCCGGTGGTGTTGCGCCTCGGCCCGGGCAACCCCTACAAGCGTTGGGAAGCCGCCAACGTCGTGGTCGGGGTGGCCAAGGGCACCGTCTCGGCCATCGCCCACGCACGGCTAGGCGACATAACTTCCAGACAGTTCCGGGAGCTGGCTGCCATCCAGCGAGAGCTGGGCGCCTCGGTCCGGGTGACCAACCGCCAGAACCTGGCCTTTCGCGACCTCTCCGCCGGCCAGCTGCCGGCCCTCTACGCCCGGCTCGAGGCCATCGGCATGGCCGAGCCGGGCGCCGAACTGGCACGCGACGTCGTCTCGTGCCCGGGGGCCGACACCTGCAACCTCGCCGTCACCCAGAGCCGGGGCTTGGCCGACGATATCGGCAACGCCCTCGAAAAAGCGGGCCTGGCCGACGTCGGCGGCGTTCGTATCAACATTTCTGGCTGCACCAATAGCTGCGGCCAGCACCATGTAGCCGACATCGGCTTCAACGGGGTGGAGCGCCGGGCCCACGGCCGTCCCGCCCCTGGTTACCAGCTCTTGCTCGGGGGCCATATCGGCAGGACTGAGGTAGAGTTCGGCCAGCGGGCCATGCGCCTGCCGGCCAAGGCCTGTGCCGAGGCGACGGTGCGCATCGTTGGTCGCTTTGCCGAGGAAAGGCAGGCAGGTGAAGCTTTCACGAGCTGGCTGGAGCGCGCCGGAGGGGCCAAGGCGGTTGCCGCCGACCTGTCTGAGCTTGACAATTGGCCCTCGCCGGAGGAGCGGCCGGACTATTACGTCGACTTCGATGAGACGGGGCCCTATGCCGCCGCAGTGGGCATGGGTGAGTGCATGGGGGCATGAACCAGCCGGCCCGCCCGGGACGGTAGTGTTATGACTTTGCTCCGCCTCCCCAGCACCGAGGATCTGACCGACGAGGCTCTCGCGGAGTTGAACGCGCGCTTCGAGAAGTCGTCTGCCGGCGAGATAGTCGAATGGGCGGTCGAGAGGTTCTATCCCCACATGTGCCTCACCGCCTCGATGACCGACGCCGTGCTGATCGACGTCGCCACCAAGGTCGAGCCCGCGGTCGAGGTGGTCTTCATCGACACCGGCTACCACTTCCCCGAGACCCTGGCCACCCTGGAGCGAGTACGCAGGCGCTACGGGCTCAACCTTCGGATTCTGACCGTCCCCCACTCCCCCGTCCCTCTCTGGCAGGCGGACCCCGTCAACTGTTGCAGCGGGGCCAAATTGGCCCAGCTGGAGCGGGCGCTGGTGGGCAAGCTCGCCTGGATGAGCGGCTTGAGGCGCCAGGAGTCCGACTCCAGGCGAGAGGCGCCGGTCGTGAGCCGGGACCGGCGCGGGCTGGTCAAGTTCAACCCTCTCGCCAACTGGACCGACCTCGACGTCGAAGGGTACATCGTCGACCACGACGTGCCCGTCAACCCGCTCCTGGCCCAGGGCTACCCCTCCATCGGGTGCTGGCCCTGCACCCGCCCGGTCGGGCCGGGCGAGCACGTGCGTTCGGGGCGGTGGTCGGGGACGGCCAAGACCGAGTGCGGGATCCACGACGAGGTGGACGGCTAGCAAGCCGTCTCCTAGTGTTCTCCTTGGCCTCGTAGCGGCCAAGGAACCGGTCTTCGGTCCAGCGCCGTCCCTGCCGAACAAATAGTTGAGCTCACTATGCCCGCCAATCCCCCCGGCGGGGGTCCCCGCCGTCCAGGTCGGTCCCCGGTAACGTGCCGGCCCGCGCCGGCCAGGGGCCGGGCCGGGCGGCCCTCCTTGCTGGCGGCCGCCCTGGCCACCGCCCTGGTGGTCCTTCTGTGCGGCACCGCCGGCCCGGCATGGGCGGGGACGCTCCGCATGGTCCCGGTACCGGG
>JBOGGK010000508.1:0-3266 GCA_050744045.1 Acidimicrobiales bacterium
CCAAGTGGTAGCGGCGGTCGGACTTGAACCGACGACAACTCGATTATGAGCCGAGTGCTCTGCCAACTGAGCTACGCCGCCCTGTACCAGGGTGCGAGCCCCCTGTCGGAATCGAACCGACGACACCAGCCTTACCATGGCTGTGCTCTACCGACTGAGCTAAGGGGGCGTGCCGGCCGGTGCCGGGCGCCCGGCTCATATTACTGACAAAGCCCTCCCCGGGGTAGGGAGGGGCAGGCCGGTCCCCGCGCCGCCGGTCGCCGGCCTCCCCGGGAACGCCGTCGCTAACCTGGCACGGGTGACCACCACCTCGGGCGAGCAGCGCTCGACCAGGGATCTCGGAGCTTCCCAGGCCGGCGCGGGAGGTCCGGTCCTGCGGCCAGGCGCCGCCGGCCACCTGGCCGATGCCGGGGGCATTGGCATCTGGCTCACCCTGGCCGGAGCGGCCCATGCCGAGGGGACGAGGGCCATCTACAACCGGGCGGTCGAGACGACCACTTCTACCTTCGAGATGAACCCGAAGTCTCTCTCCGACCAGCTCGAATGGATAGTCGAGCACTCCGGGGCCTACCCGGCACTGGTCGCCCTGGACGCCGCGGGTACGGTCGTAGGCTTCGGATCCCTGTCGCCGTACCGGCCCCGGCCGGCGTACAGCACGACGGTGGAGAACTCGGTGTACGTGCACGAGGACTTCCGTCGCCTGGGGATCGGGCGGGCCATCCTGCAAGGACTGCTCGGGCTGGCTTCGGCCCATGGGTTCCACGCCGTCATCGCCCGGATAGCAGGCAGCAACGAGGCCTCCCAGGCCCTCCACGCCGCCTGCGGGTTCGAGATGATCGGGGTCGAGCGGGAAGTGGGGCGCAAGTTCGGCCGCTGGCTCGACGTCGTCTGCATGGAGCGGTTGCTGTCGAGCGGCTGAAGGGCTGCCGCAGCCCTGCCGGGGCAGCCCGGGAGGGCTGCCATGAGCCTGCTCGTAGCGCTGTCGGGCCAGCCCTAGCAGTTGGCGGCCAGGCTGGCGAGCACCTCGTGGGCCGGGCAGGGAGCGAGGCCCTTGCCGTCCAGGGTGTGGACCCGGGCGAAGCGCAAGCTCGAGGAGAGCCACAGGCCTTCGGCAGCGAAGAGGTCAGCCACGCACAGCTCCGCGCGGGCCACCTCCCACCCGGCGCTCTCGGCGGCCACGAACAGCGTCCGCACGCTGATGCTGTCCAGTATCCCTACAGAGGTGGGCGGGCTCACCAGGCGCCGCCCGAAGCTGGCGACTACCGCCGAGTTGCCCCCCTCCCACACGGCGCCGTCGGTCCCCACGAAAATGGCGTCGTCGGCACCGTTGGCCTGCGCCCAACGCTTGGCGGCCATGTTTACGGCGTAGGAGAGCGTCTTCGCCCCGAGCAGCAACCAGGGTGCCTCCGGCGCCAGCCCCTTGCGGAGACCCCGTTCGAGGGTGAGGACGGCGATGCCCTCCCGGCGTTGGCGCAGGACGGCCGGGGCCAGCTCCTGGCCGAGGGCATACGCACAAGGCGGCCCGCCGCGTTCTGGTCCCCGGGTGCAGACCAGGCGCATGGCCCACTCGCCCGGGCCCCTCCACGCCCGCGCACCGCCCTCCACGGCCGCCTTCCACTCCTCGGGCGCAGGTAGTGCGAGGTCGACCATGGCCGCCGAAGCGGCCAGCCGGCAAAGGTGCTCGTCCAGGTGACGGGGCTGCCCGTCTACCACCAGGAAATGCTCGAAGACCCCGTCGCCCCTCAACGCGCCGAGGTCGTCCGCGCGCAGGAAAGGGGAGCGGGGGCCGCCGACCACCGCCGGTCCCCGTGGACCTAGCTCTACCAGGACCGCCTCGCCCTGGTTCACGGGCTCGGGGCTCGGCGCCATCGCGGCCTCCTTTCTCCTCATAATCGCTTGCTACCTACGCGCACCTGAGGGCACCCCGATCGAGGAGCGCTTCGGCGATCTGGACCGCGTTCAGCGCCGCGCCCTTGCGTAGGTTGTCGCCCGACACGAACATGGCCAGGCCCCGCCCGTCCGGCTCGGACATGTCCTCCCGGACCCTGCCGACCAGGCAGTCGTCCGAGCCGGCGCAAGCCAGCGGGGTGGGCAGGTCCACGAGGCGGGTGCCGGGGGCGGCGGCCAGGAGCTCCTTGGCGCGCCCGGCTGAGATGGGCCGCTCAAAGCGGGCCACCACCGAGAGGCAGTGGCCGGTGAACACGGGCACCCTCACGCACGTCACCCCGACAGCGAGGTCGGGGAGGTGGAGGATCTTGCGGCTCTCGTCACGCAGCTTGTGCTCTTCGTCGGTCTCGTCGTCGACCAACTTGCCGGCCAGGGGTAGGACGTTGAACGCGATCGGCCCGGGGAAGACCTCGTGAGGCGGGTAGCCGAGGGCCGAACCGTCGAAGGTGAAGGCGGCCGCCTTCTCCCCCACGGCGCTTACCTGTTCGGCCAGCTCGGCGCTGCCCTTGCGGCCCGCGCCAGAGGTCGCTTGGTAGGTCGAGACGACCAGCCGGCGAAGGTGCGCCTCGTCGTGCAGGGGCTTCAGGACGGGCATGAACACCATCGTCGTGCAGTTGGGGTTGGCGACGATGCCCTTAGGGACGCGCCCGAGGTCGGAGCCGTTCACCTCGGGCACCACCAAGGGCACGTCGGGGTCCATCCGCCAGGCCTTCGAGTTGTCGACCACGACGGCGCCCTCCCTGGCTAGGAGCGGTGCCCACCGCGTGGACGCCGGCGCCCCCATGCTGAAAAGGGCGAGGTCGATGCCACCGTGGTCGGCGGCGGCCACGTCCTCCACCACGGTGCCGTCGAGGAGCTGGCCCGCCGAACGTGCCGACGCGAACAGGCGCAGCCGGCCCACCGGGAAACCCCGCTCATGGAGCGTGCGGCGCATGACCCCGCCCACCTGGCCGGTGGCGCCGTAGATGCCAACCGTGAGAGCCGTCATAGCCCACCGCCGGAGCCCAAGCCGAAAGCCTTGTGCAGGGCGACCACCGCCCTTTCGGCATGGCTGGCGTGGACCACGCAGGTGAGGCGGATGGCGGAAGTCGAGATCATCTCGATGTTGATCCCTTCTGCGGCCAGGACCTCGAACATCGTCGCCGACACCCCGGGATGGGTCCTCATCCCCGCACCGATTATGGAAACGGTGGCGATGTCGGGGTCGGTGTAGGTGCCGGCGGCGCCGATCTCGCTCTCGAGGGCGCCGGCGACCTCCCGGGCGGCTCCCAGGTCGGCGTGGGGGACGGTGAAGGAGATGTCAGTGGTGCCGTCGAGGG
>JBOGGK010000509.1:0-15306 GCA_050744045.1 Acidimicrobiales bacterium
CATGATAGCCGCGGAGGGCTAGGGGCGCCGGCGAGTGACGGCGGCGCCCCGCGGGTGATGGCGCCGTGAGGCGCGACAACTCGCTCTCGCCGGAGGCCGGGGCCTTCCGGGCAGGCGAGCACCCGCCGGGGCTCCGCCCTCAGTTCTGGTTGTCCCCGCCGAATATCTGCGAGACCGAACCTTCTTCGAACACGGCGCGGATAGCGTCAGCGAACGTCTTGGCCACCGAGACGCTCTCGATCTTGGGGATCTGCCTATCGGGGGGGAGGGGCACCGTATCGGTGACGATTATGCGGGAGATCTTGGAGTCGCTGAGGCGCTCGATGGCGGGGTCGGAAAAAACTCCGTGGGTGGCCGCCGCCCACACGTCGGTCGCCCCTTTTTGGTACAGGAGGTTGGCTGCTTCGCACAGCGTGCCGGCGGTATCGATCTCGTCGTCTATCAAGATGCACATGCGGCCCTTCACCTCGCCCATGACGTCGAGGGCCTCCACATGGCCCACCCGGTCGACGCTGCGGCGCTTGTACACAGCAGCCATGTCCACGTCGCCGGCGTTGCGGGCGGCCTTCTCGGCCACCTTGGTCCTGCCCGTATCGGGCGAGACCATGACGAAGTCGCCAGTGACGTTGTCCCTCAGGTAATCGACGAGGAGGTTTACGGCGGTGAGGTGGTCCACCGGGCCATCGAAGAACCCCTGCACCTGCCCCGAATGCAGGTCAACCGACATGATCCGCTCCGCCCCCGCCGAACCGAAGAAGTCCGCCACCATGCGGGCGGTTATGGGTTCGCGGGCACGGGACTTGCGGTCCTGTCGACCGTAACCGTAACGAGGGCAGACGGCAGTGATCCTCTTCGCCGAGCCCCTCTTGGCGGCATCGATCATCACCCAATGCTCCATCAACAGGTCGTTGATCGAGCGCCCGGCGCATGGGCTGTGGGTCTGGAGGATGAACACGTCCGCGCCCCGGACCGACTCCGCGTACCGGGCCCGTACTTCGCCGTTAGGGAAGTCCACGATCTCGCACGGCCCCACCTTGACCCCGAGGTGAGAAGCAATGTTGTCCGCCAGGGCCGGGTGTGACCTACCTGCGTAGAGCTGCAGCCTATGTTTCGAGAACCATTCCACCTGGCACCTCTCCTTCGAGACTGTAAGCGCCCATCGATGGCCGGACGACAGCACTGGCTGGCACTACCGTACCCGGCGCCAGCCACACCCACGGCCCGACGCGGGCGTCATCGCCGATAGCCACCTGCTCGGCCGAGGTGGCCCGCACCCGCGCCCGGGCGCCGACGGTGCAGTCCACCAAATGGGTGGCGGGCCCGATCTCGGCGGCGGTAGACACCTTGGTCCGGCCCTGCAGGATCGTCCCTGGGTACAAGGTGACATCCTCGGACAATTCGACGGTGGAGTCCAGGTAGGTGTGCTCAGGGTCGAGCATCGTCACCCCGCACCGCATCCACCTTTCGTTGACGCGGCCCCGCAGCACTGCCTCGGCGCTGGCCAACTGGCAACGGTCGTTGACCCCGCCGGCTTCCGCCGGGTCGGGCGCCACCATGGAGATGACCGGGTACCCGGCGTCGTGCAGGACCGCGATGACGTCTGTCAGGTAGTACTCGCCCTGGGCGTTGTCCGGGCTCAAGCGCCGCAGCGCCGGGGCCAGCACGGACCTGCGGAAAGCATAGATCGACGTGCCTACCTCGTTGACCGCTCGCTCCTCGTCGGTGGCGTCCGCCTCCTCCACGATGCCAGCCACCCGTCCGTCACGAGAACGTACGACCCGCCCGTACCCCCGCGGGTCGTCGAGCTGGGCGGTGAGCAGCGTCGCGGCCGCCGACGACGCCCTGTGCGCGGCTACCAGCTCCTCCAGGGTGCTGGGCCGCAGCAGGGGTGCGTCGCCCGGGAGCACGACAAGGTCGTCCAACTCGCCGTCGTCGTCGTTGAACGCGGTGAGCGCCACCGAGAGCGCGTCTCCCGTGCCTCTCTGCACAGGCTGCTCAACCACTTCGAGTGGCACCGCCGGGGAACGAGCCTCGGCCAGCGCCTTGGTGACACGGGTCGAACCGTGCCCGACCACGACCACCGCCCGGGACAAGCCCAGCCCCGAAAGGGCGTCAAGCACCCACATCACCATGGGCCGCCCACAGAGCCGGTGCAAGGGCTTCGGCCGTGCGCTGCGCATACGCGTGCCCTCGCCCGCTGCCAGCACTACGGCCGCCAAGCGCGGCTGCTGATGGTCTCGGTGCGCGGCCGGTGGGCGCTCGCTGCGGCTGGTGTGGCTCACTCCTCCATTTCTAGTCGCGCCGGCAAGGTTGGTTACCGTAGCGGGCCTAGAGAGAGGACCATCCACCGTCCGACGCGATGGTCTGCCCGGTGATCCAACCGGCATTCTCGCTGACCAACCAGGCCACAAGTTCGGCGGCATCACCCGGGGTGGACCACCGACCGCCGGGAGAACGCTCCTCTACGGCGGCGATGGTGTCGGCGTCGGCATAGCCGGTGTCGTTCGGACCGGGGTTGACGCAATTAACCGTGATGCCTCGGGGCATGAGATGCACGGCGAGGGACCGGGTGAGCTCGTGGAGGGCGGCTTTGGTGGCGATGTAAGGAAGTTCATCGGGCATGGCCCCGTGATACTGACCCGACGTGAACAGCACGACCCGACCGCCCGAGCGCCCGTCGTCATGGCAAGCGGCGAAAGCTTGGATCAAAAGGAGCGTGGCCCGGACGTTCACGGCGTAGGAGCGGTCAAGCTCGTCGGGGGTGAGCTGTTCGAGGGACTGGGAACTACTGCGAGCGTGGTTGGCGACCAAGATATCGAGATGGCCGAACGCGTCCTGGGCTACGTTGACGAGAGCAGCCGGGGCGTCTCGGGCAGCAAGGTCGGCGGCCACGTGCTCAACCTGCGCCCCCGCGACCCGGAATTCTTCGAGGAGCGCTTCAGTGCCCCCGATATCGGCGCCCCACGGTTGCTCGGCGTCGTGCGGAGCCCAGGAGTGGAGCATGACCGCTGCACCATTGGCGACGAGGCGGCGGGCGATGCCAGCACCGATGGCAGTTCTTCGGCTGGCGCCGGTCACTAGGGCAACCCGACCAGCCAACGGCTGTAGAGGACTCGTCACTCGGCAAAATTATCCCAGGGCCGGCGCGGCTACGACCCGGCGGCACTGGACCTCGGGCGAGAGCAGCGCCCTCAGATCCGGCAAGTTCGAATACGAGTGACTGCGGCATTTGGCTGGTCTTTACTCCTCCGACCAGCACTGATACCATGCAAAGAGCTGTTGGCGGCGAGCGGGACCGAACCGCAGCAGAGGGCCTCGCAGCGGGTAGCCTTGGGACTGCTCGACCAGCATGGCTCGCCGCCAGCCAGCCCCTGGCCGGTCCGGGGTAGTTCAATTGGAAGAACGCCGGACTTTGGATCCGGATGCTTGGAGGTTCGAGCCCTCCCCCCGGAGCTTATCACCGGCAGTTTCTCGTCGGGAGCCGTGTTGACCTCCTCCTAAAGCGCCAAGCGGAGAGCGCGCTCGCCAAGGTCGTGACCGAAGTGGAGCAGCAGGAGGTCACGGCCGGACGTGCGCCACTCTTGGACCGTGGAGGAGACCTCGATCGTCCCCCAGAAGTCAAGGGTCTCCGAAGATTCTTCTGACACTCCGAGGGCAGGCTTGACACCGCGCATAGTGCTGGTATAGTGGTTGTCACCACCTGTGGTGCTCAATGACGATGGTACCCCGGTTAGCATCATATTTAGTGCACAGGAGAGATGGACGAACGAATGACAGACCGTCCTATGACCGTGCTGCCGCGAAGCGGGCCCTCACCGACTTCCGTGCGCGGCGCCGATCGGCGACTCCCGAGGTGGTGGTCGCACTTTGCAGAGCATTGGGCTACACGATCGACACGAAGCGTGGAAAGGGATACCACGCCGTCGCACTCCGGCACGGAGCGCCGACGATCACGATCCCAAAGGTCTTTGGCGTACGGATTGCCACCGGCATCCTGACGACCCTGGAGGAGGTGTTTGAACGCGATGGTGAACTTTAAGAACGCAACGGTTGACGAACTCTTGAGCAGGCCGTGGTCTAAGGAGTTCGTTTCTGAAGACGGGTTGACCTCGGCGAGCGTCCCAGAGCTGCCGGGGTGTTTTGCCACGGGGGCGACCGAGGAGGAAGCGCTCGCAAACCTGAACGATGCACTCGAGACCTGGTTGACCGCGGCAGTGGAGTTGGGTAACGAGATCCCGACTCCTCGGGGGGAGCAGGAACCCGACGAGTTCTCGGGTCGCTTCAGCGTGCGTGTGCCCCGTTACATCCACCGTCGACTGGCGAACCGGGCGGAGGCGGAGGGTTGCTCTCTCAACCAGTTGGTGGCAACCCTTCTTGCGGAGTCCATCGAAACGTCAGTCCGCAAGCAAGACACCGACGCTTACGAGGACATCACGGCCGACGCCGTCTCCGACCGCAGCGACGCCATCGGAGCCCTCAAGGGCATCGGGACCTTCTTGCGCAATCGAGGGGACATCAACCTCGCTTGCCTCCTCTACGCCTTTGCAGCTGAACGAGCTGGCGCAGGACCGGGGGGTGCGCAGGAGGCGGCCAAGGAGTTCGGCACGGCCGGAGCTCTGGCCCGCAGGGAACGGCGCATGCGGCTGGCCGAATCCCTGTGGCGTCAAAGCCTCCGACGCGATTACACGAACATCCGGTCGAGGTCAGCACTCGGGCAACTGCTGCACCACCAAGGCCGCTACGCGGAGGCGGTCGACTTCCTGGAGCCGGTGGCAGAGGTGGATAACCACGCGCAGCTCTTTCTCGGATGGTCGAGGCTGCAATTGGGCCTTTCTGAAAAGAGCAAGGAATTGGTCGATCAGGGTTTGGCGGATCTGACCGCTGCCCTGCGACGGTGGTGCGCCTATGGCTCCCGAGGAGAGCGTTCATCCTGGTTGCGGAACCTGCGACGACTCAACCTCCTCGGGCCTCGATTCCGGGATGAAGTGGATCAGCTCGTGCAGTTCGCCAACAGCAACGCCAACTGGCAGAAGATCTCCACAGACGAGGTTGAAGACACCTCGAAGCTCGATGAGGATGAGCTGGACCCGGCTATTGAGACGGTGTCCGACGTCGCCAGCGCCGGAGGCAGACGGTGAAGGTTGACTGGTCGCTGCAGACCCTGTCGGTCGAAGCGGTGACGGGGTCATGGGCGAATCGCTCCATCCGACCCAACCCGGAGTACCAGCGCGGGCTGCAGTGGAAACGGAGACAGCAGCAACTCCTGATCGACTCGATCTTTCGCGGCTACCCGCTTCCTCGCTTCTACTTCGAGCGCAAAGCCAGCCAGGACCCCCCTTGGCACCGCTGTCGTCAGCCTTGACGTAATCGACGGTCAGCAGCGAATCATCGCCCTGACGCAGTTTCGGAATGACGAGTGGCCACTCCTGGAGTCGGAGAAGCTCCCGTTGCCCCGGCAGTGAGGCGGCTGCCTTGTCCCTGGCGAGGCTCCATCCATCAACACCGCTCGATCCTCCACACTTCTTTGGGCCGCGCGGGCAAGTGGGGCCTTATCGCCACCAACCCTGCGGACCGCGCGACGGCGCCCCGCCCTGCTCACTCGAACGTGAGCGCTCCGTCGGTTGCGACGTGCACCGAGGCCACGTAAGGGTCAACGCCGAACCCTCCCAGCGATCGGTGATTTGTCGAGGGCTTCTGTGGCCCGCTCGACGCTCCGGTGTCTGGTATGTGCGGGCTCATCGGTCGACCTCCTCGTAGGTTCGTTTATCACCAGAACCAGGCGCCTCACCGGGGACCCTGTCCAGGTCCTGGGCTACGACTCGAGAAAGCTTTGGCGCCGGGCCGCTCCGGGGCCAAGGCCGGCAGGAACTTCGCCCAGCCTGACGGTCGGACGTAGCGGCGGGGAGCGCCGTCACAGCCGGCATGAACGCCTCCGACGGTTCAAGGCTCCAGCGCAGTACGACCCGGACCGAACCCGACGGCGCACCGCAAAACCGCAGGTCACGCCCCTTTGTAGCCATCGGAACAGACGTGCGGTAAGCAACGTTGGACCAGTGCTTGGCGCTCGAGCTCCCCCCCCGGAGCCCTCTCTAGCAGGGATCGCCTCCCTCCTTGCGATTTCCCCCCTGTAGTAGCCTTCGGGCCACCAGTTGGACGACCGATGCGGGAGGAACAAGAAGCGAACGGCACGCGGGGAGGCACTGAGATGCGGACTTGGGGTACCTGCCTTGCTGGGCTCGCCATCGCGGCGGTCCTCACCGCTTCCCCGGCGCTCGCCGGCCCAGCCCTGGCCAGGCCGGCACCCGGTTCACCGGGCAACCCACTGGTGGTCGGTTGCGGAGCCGAGGCGACGACGCCAACTCCTGTACCCCAGCGCCCCCAGCCCGGTGACCTTTCCGTCGGGCCGCTGTGGATCCCAGGCGGCAGGGCCTTGGCTACCGCCAACCCAAAGGGTTATGGTACCGCCGGGCGCTACAAGGTCCCGTTCGCCGTGAAGATGGGCGCCCACGTCACCGTGACGATCCTGCCACCGGCATGGGGCACGGTAGTGCTCGACAACCCCTACTCCACCGTCGGGGGGGTCAGCGCCATCACGTACCATGCATGCGCCCACCTGACGAGCTTCTTTCCCCAGAGCTTCGCCTTCCGCGGCAGGCGTACCAGGGGGTGCATCCCTCTCGGGGTCAGGATAGGCCACGCGGCCCGGGCCCACCGGCTGGTGCTGTCCCTGTTCGCCGGGCGCTGCCAGGCCGCCTGAACCGCGTCCCGGCCATAGTTACCCGGCGAGTTTTATGGTATAGCGATCTCGATGCCACTCCTTTACGAACGAGCCACCCGCTCCGAGCCGGGGGCAGCGCCAGCAAGGTGGGCCGGTTGACGCCGAGGCTGAAGACGGTCAACCAGGGCCAGCGTCGCTATTGGCTGGTCGGAGGCTTGTCTGGCCTGCTCGCTCTCGGCAGTCTGATCGCGGGGCGGGGTTGGGGCAGCGTTTCATCCAAGCACCTGGAGCCCAACCTCATCGCTTGGGTCAGCGTGGGTGTCGTCGTGGCGTGCGGCGTCCTCGCCACTTCTCGGCTCTCGGCGGGGTTTGCCAAGTTGGCCCAGCGGCAACAGGCGGCCAAGGCGAGCGGGCCGGTGAGGGTCGTCTCGGCAGCGGTCGGCTACGTGTTCGTCGTCTTGGCGGCTCTCGCGGTGGCGGGCGTATCGGCCGAGAAACTGGTGGTGGGCGCGGGTGTGGCGGGCATCGTCCTCGGCATCGCGGCACAGCAGAGCTTGGGCAATGTTTTCGCCGGGCTGGTCTTGCTCCTGGCCCGGCCGTTCGCGGTAGGGGACCGCATCCGGGTGCGCTCCGGCGCGCTAGGAGGGCTCTTCGATGCTCGCGTGCTGGAAATGAGCCTTACCTATGTGACGATGCGTACTGAGGACGGCGACCTGAAAGTCCCCAATTCGGCCATGCTCGCGGCGGGGATCATGCATCTGGCCGGGAGCGAGGCCCCCCTCGATGTCACCCCGCCCGGCACCGCGGCACCCGGCGCCGACGGTACCGGGGCGGCCATCGCGGGGCCGGCGGCTGCCGGTGCCGCTACACCCGTCGCCGGCCCGGAGGCGGCGGCTTCACGGCCATCCAAACGCTGAGGTCTCAGGTCGCCGCCGGCGCGTCGTAGCGGGTGCTGTACTCGGACCACGAGCCCGGGTAGAGCCTGGCCTCTCCAAGGCCGCAAAGCTCCAGCGCGAGCAGGTTGTGGCAGGCGCTGACCCCCGAGCCGCAGTAGGAGACCACGTGTGACGACGGCGAGATGCCCGCGGCCTCGAAGCGTCGGCGCAACGCCGCGACGGGTAGGAACATGCCGTCGCTGGCGAGGTTTTCGCGACAAGGCAGGCTCACCGCCCCGGGGATGTGGCCGGCTCGGGGGTCCACGTGCTCGTCCTCGCCGTGGTAGCGTGCGGCCGGCCTGGCGTCGACGACGACATTGTCCGGGCTGGTGGCGGCGGCGATGTCGGCAAGCTTTTCCTCCGGCCATGGCCGGGGTGAGAACTGCCCAGCGGGGACCGTGGGGAACCCTGTCGCCAGGCCCCTTCCGTACGCCTGGAGGCCTCCGTCCAAAAGCGCCGCTTCGTGGCCCGTGGCCCGCAACATCCAGACCAACCGGGCTGCTATGACGCCTCCCTGGTCGTCGTAACCGACCACTGTGGACGCATCGGAGATCCCTGCCGATGCCATGCCTGTGGCGAAGGTGGCCGGGCCCGGCAGCGGGTGCCGGCCCCGGCCGGCCCGCGGGTCACCCGACAGGCAGTGCTCGAGGTCGATGAAAACCGCGCCGGGGAGGTGACCGAGCGCGAAGGCGTCCCGGCCTGAGCGCCCGTCCAGGTACCAACGCACATCGGCAAGCACCAGCTCGTGGCGGTGCTTTTCAACCCAGGAAAGGCCCACCACGGGAGGCAGCATGCCCCAACTTACACCCGTCCGGGGCAGGACCATCCAGGGGGCGCTCCGGGTCGGGCACCGGGTTTAGGCTTGTGCCATGAGCGGCTCGGGCAATACGACGGGCAACTGCGTAGCAGATCTCGCCGACGCGCAGGACGACGACATAGGGCGCACGCACGTGCAAGCCGTCTGGCCCTCGGTGAAACCGTTCGTCCGCCGCACACCGGTCATCCGCCTGGACTGCCAAGAGCTCGGGCTCCCTTCCGGTCCGCTCGTGGTGAAGCTCGAGCAATTGCAGCACTCGGGCTCGTTCAAGGCGCGCGGTGCGTTCGCCAACCTGCTCCTGCACCCGCCGCCCGGGACAGGAGTGGTGGCCGCCTCTGGAGGCAACCACGGCGCCGCCGTGGCCTACGCGGCACGGAGCCTCGGCGTCGAGGCCACGATCTTCGTTCCGGAAGTGTCCTCGCCCGCCAAAGTGGCACGGATCTCCTCCTACGGGGCACGTGTCGTCGTGAGCGGCCGCTCTTACGACGAAGCGCGATCTGCAAGCGAGCTTTGGCGTGCCCGCAGCGGCGCGATGGACGTCCCGGCGTACGACTCGGTGGCGACGATCCTCGGCGCCGGCTCGCTCGGCTTGGAGGTGCTCGAACAGGCGCCTGAGGTCACGACGGTCCTTGCGCCCGTGGGCGGCGGGGGGCTGCTTGCCGGTGTTTGTGCCGCCTACGAGGGTTCGGTCGAGGTAGTCGGAGCTGAACCTACGGGCGCGCCAACACTGGCGCGCGCCCTGGAGGCAGGCAAACCGGTGGACGCCCCGGTTGGCAGTATAGCCATCGACTCGCTCGCCCCTCGCCAAGTCGGCAAGCACACTTTTGCCTTGATCTCTCGCCTCGGCAACGGGTCCTTGCTCGTCGAAGACGAAGACATCCGCGAGGCGCAGAGCGTCCTGTGGGACCGGCTCCGCCTGGTGGCCGAACCGGGCGGCTGCGCCGCCTTCGCGGCCATTTGTTCGGGCCGTTACCTGCGCCGCCCGGGCGAAGTCGTCGCCGTGGTGCTGAGCGGGGCGAACACGACGGCCGTCGACTTCGGCAACTGACGCGCCGGTTTTGAATATTGGCCCGGGAGGCGGCGGGCCGTTGGCGAGATGAGGATCGAACACATGTACTATTAATGTACGCCGGGGGTAGCCTGGGACGGGCACTGCCGCCACGGCTGCGACCGGTGCTGGGCAGCATCTCCTCGGCCGCCTGCCCGGCGCCCTAGGATCCGGGGGCTATGGACAACCGCCGTGTGGTCGTGACGGGCATGGGCGCCGTCAGCCCGTTGGGCTTGGACGTCGAGCAGACCTGGCAGGGCCTCGTCGCCGGCCGTAGCGGCGTGGGGACTATAACCGCTTTTGACGCCAGCAGTTCGCCTGTGCAGATCGCTGCCGAGATCCCGGGTTTTGACCCCGTCGGCATCTTCGGGCGCCGGCGGGCGCGCCACCTCGACCGCGTGGTGCAGTTGGCTCTGGCGGCCACCAAGGAGGCGGTGGAGGCGTCCAAGCTGGACGTGGCGTCTGCGTCCGAGCGGGCCGGCGTCGTCTACGCCAGCGGCATAGGGGGCCTTCACAGCTTCGAGGAAGGTTTCCGCACCCTCATGAGCCGGGGCCCGGCCTGGGTCAACCCTTATGTGGTCCCCATGACGGTCCCCAGCATGGCGGCCGGGGAGATAGCCATCGAGTGGCAGCTGCTCGGCTACAACTGTTGCACGGTCACTGCCTGCTCCGCGTCAGCGCACGCCATCGGGACCGGCTTGGACGTCATCCGCCTTGGCCGGGCCGACGTGATGGTGTGCGGGGGCAGCGAGGCGGTCCTGACGCCCCTCGGTCTCGCCGGGTTCGCCGCCATGAAGGCGCTCTCGACGCGCAACCACGACCCCGAGCGGGCCTCGCGACCGTTCGACAAGGAACGTGACGGCTTCGTCCTCGGGGAGGCAGCCGCGACCTTGGTATTAGAGGAGAGAGAGTCTGCGCTCCGCCGGGGAGCGCCGGTGCTGGCCGAGGTGGTCGGCTACGGCGCCAGCGCTGACGCCTACCACATCACCCAGCCCCACCCGACCGGGCAAGGTGCGATCATGGCGATGAGGGCTGCCATCGCCGACGCGGGCATATCCCCCGACGAGATCGGCTACGTGAACGCCCACGGCACGTCGACCCCACCCAACGACAAAGTGGAGACCCTGGCGCTGAAAGGCGTTTTCGGCCACCGCGTCCCCCCGGTATCGTCGACCAAGTCGATGACGGGCCACACCCTGGGAGCGGCGGGAGCGCTGGAGGCTGTGTTCTCGGTAATGGCCATCCAGAGCTCGATCGTGCCGCCCACCATCAACCTGGACAGCCCCGACCCCGCTTGTGACCTCGACTACGTGCCCAAGGTGGCCCGCCGGGCGGACGTGCGTTACGCCATGACCAACAGCTTTGGCTTCGGCGGCCACAACGCCTCGCTCATATTCGGGCAGGTCTCGGACCGCGACCAGAGGCAAGGGGCGCCAGGGTAGGCCAGGCGCCATGGGCACTTAGCCGCGCTCGCGCGCGAAAATGCCAGGGATCGCCGGCCGAGCCGGGCAGCCAGGTGTGGGAAGGGAACGCAGATGGGGACCAGAGTCGGCCGCCTCCTCGTGAAGGAGATGGCCCAGCCCTTGCTGGGTGAGTTCGCCGTCCCGTGCTCGAAGTACCACGCCCACCGCGCGCTCATGCTCGCCGCTCTCGTGCCCGGGACGAGCCGCATCAGGGACCTCTCGGGCGCCAAGCACATCGCTTACACCGTGCAGGCTCTCCGCCGGCTCGGGACCACGATCGAGACCGACGGCAACTCGTTCGTGGTCTCGGGCGGGGAGTTCCACCCCTCCCGGCCGGAAGTGCCGATTGGCAGCTCGGGCACGACGCTGTACTTCCTCACCGGGCTGGCCTCGCTGGCGAGCAGCCCGGTCACGGTCACCGGGCAGAAGTACTTCAGGCGGCGCCCGGTCCGGCCCCTGCTCGAGGCGCTCGGTGGGCTCGGCGTCCGCCTCAGGTCGGACAACGGGTGCCCTCCGATCGCAGTCGAGCCCCGGCGGCCGAGCGGGGGCGAGGTCAGCATCGCCGGCACCCTGTCGCAGTGGGTGTCCGGGCTCCTCCTGCTTGCGCCCTTCGCCACCGGGCCGAGCGCCGTCAACATCGTGGGGCCGCTGAACGAGCGCTCTTACATCGACCTCACGATCTCGGTCATGGCCTCCTTCGGCCTGCAGGTCTCCGAGGTCGAGCGGGACCGGCGCTTCGAGGTCGAAGGGGGCCAGGTGCCCCACCCGGTCGACCTCACGCTGCCTCCTGACGTCGGCGCCGCGGCGTTCGGGCTGGCGGCGACCGCCCTGCACCCCTCGGACGTCCTGTTCAGGGGCCTGGCGGGCACATCGGGGAAGGAGACCGACCACCCCGAGGCCGAGTTGCTCGACCTTGTCGGGGAGATGGGGTTGCCCATGGAGCGCGACCCGGGCACGGGGTGGGTGCGGGTGCGCCACGACGGCTTGGACCTTTCGCCGGTCGACGTCGATTGCCGCAGCGTCCCCGACATGCTGCCTGTGCTGTCGGTCCTCGGCTCGTTCGCCAAGGGGACGACAGTCCTCGACAACGTCGCCCATGTCCGGCTGAAGGAGTCGGACCGGGTGGCGGCGATGCTCCAGCTCAACCGGATGGGAGGGGACCTGGAAGTACGCGGTGACCGGCTGGTCTGCCACGGCGTCGGCCACTTGAAAGGGGCTGACCTCTCGTCGTTCAACGACCACAGGGTGCTCATGGCCCTCGCCATCGCCGGCTCTCGCGCCGAGGGTGAGAGCCGCCTCACCTACCCGAACGCCTACCGCATCTCCTACCCGCGCTTCTTGGAGGAGATGAACGGCGTGGGGATGTCGATGTCGCTGGAGCCGGCGACCGGGATGCCTGCGGCCTCCCAGGCGGCGCCCCCCCACCGGCCGGCGCCTCCCTTGTTGCCGGGCGAGGCCCGCCGCACCTCGGTCGTGGGCCTGGTGCGGCGCTGGGCGCGGGAGCGCCCTGCCGCCCCGGCGGTGATCGACGTCGGCCTCGGCGGCGAGGGAGAGCGGTTGTGCTCCTGGCAGCAGCTGGACGAGCAGTCGGACGCGCTCGCTGAGCTGTTGGCGGACCTCGGCGTTGGGGCCGGCGAGGCGGTGGCCGTACAGCTGCCGAACGTCGCCGAGTTCGTGGTGAGCACCCTCGCCGCGCTCAAGGTGTCGGCCCTGTGCTGCCCGGTGATGCCCAACTTCCGCGAGCGCGAGGTCGCCTTCATGCTGCGGCGCGCCCGGGCCAGGGTGCTCGTCGTACCCGACCGGTTCCGCCGGAGGGACTATCCGGGCGAGGTAGCAGGGATGCTGGCCGGCGCGGCCGGGGGCACCCCGGCGCTGGAGCACGTCATCGTCGTCGGCGACGGTGCCCTGCCAACTGGCCCTCGGCCCGAGTGGCACCGCTTCGCGGAGGCGGCCACCCGCCCCGTGCGCGACCGCCGGGCGCTGGCGGCCCGCTCGGCGTCCCCGACGGCGCTCGCCCAGCTGCTGTTCACCTCGGGCACCTCGGGGGAGCCGAAGGGGGTGCTCCACCGGATGGACGTGCTCACCCGCGCCGCGGCCATGGAGGTCCGCCACCTCGGCCTCTCGGAGGCCGACCGCATCTTCGTGCCCTCCCCGCTCGCTCACCAGACCGGCTTCCTCTACGGGATGTGGCTGGCGTTCGTGCTCGGCGCCCCTCAGATCCTCCAGCCCGTGTGGGCACCGGGGGTTGCCCTCGGCCTGCTGCGCCGGTGGGAGGGGACCTTCACCCAGGCGGCCACCCCGTTCCTCGCCGATCTCACCGCCGCCGTGCAATCGAGCGGCGAGCGGCCCGAGAGCCTCCGGATCTTCGTGGCGACCGGCGCGACGGTCCCCAGGGACCTGGCCGAACGGGCCACCCGGGCGCTCGGGGCCGCGGTCTGCGGGGCGTGGGGGACGACCGAGACCTGCCTCGGCTCGCTGTCGGCACCCGCTGACGAGCCCGCCAAGGTCTGGGGCACCGACGGGCGGGCGCTGCGCGGGGTGCGCCTGCGGGTGACCGACGACGCCGGCAACGTGCTGGCCCCGGGCCAGGAGGGCAACTTCGAGGTGAAGGGCGCCTGCGGGTTCGAGGGCTACCTCGGCCACCCCGAGTGGACGGCCGAGGCGATGACGCCCGACGGGTGGTACCGGAGCGGCGACTTGGCCGTGATCGACGAGTCGGGGTACGTCCGCATCAGCGGCCGAGTGAAGGACGTGGTGAACCGCGGCGGCGAAAAAGTGCCGGTTGCCGAGGTCGAACAGCTTCTGTTCCGCCACCCTGCGGTCTCCGACGTGGCCGTCGTGGCCATGCCCGACGCCCGCCTGGGCGAGCGGGCGTGCGCCTTCGTGGTGGCGCCAGGCGGCTTCGACTTCGCCCAGATGGTGGCGTACCTGGAACAGTCGCGGATGACAAAGTCTTATTGGCCCGAACGCCTGGAGCTCGTCAAGGAGCTGCCCCGGACCGCTTCGGGCAAGGTGCAGAAGTTCCTCCTACGCGAGCAGGCGCGCCGCTTGGTGGCCGCCGAGCTGGGCGAGCGGCCGAGGGGGGCGGCCAGTCGTGGACGGCGTTGACGCTGAAGCGTGGACCGGCCTCGCCCGGGAAGTGGAAGCTTTTGTCCGGGGCCCAGGTGAACAGTACGCGGCAGAGATCGAGAAGGCCCACGCGGTGCCGGCCGGGCTCTGGGGAGACCTGCGCAGCCGGGGCTACCTCCGCCTGGCCGCGCCCGAGAGCTACGGGGGCCGGGGTGTCGGCTTCGCCCGCTACCTCGAGCTCGTGGAGCTTTTTTCGATGTCGCACGCCTCGTTGCGCATGATCGTGCACGTCTGCAACGGCATCTGGCGGGCGATCGACCAGTTCGCCACCGCCGAGCAGCGCCGGGCCTTCGTGCTGCCCCAGGTCGCCGGCGACATCCGCGTCGCCTTCACCCTCACCGAGCCGACCGCAGGCACCGGCGCCGACCTGCGCAGCAGCGTCGAGCGCGAGGGCGCAACGTACTATCTCTCCGGCGAGAAGCACCTGATCACCTTCGGGGTGAGCTGCGACTACTGGCTGGCCTTCGCCCGGGTGGCAGGTACCAGGGGCCGGGAGGGCACGGTCGCCCTCATGGTCCAGCGAGGGGCGCCGAACGTGAAGGTGGAGCCGATGCCCGAGACGATGGGCGTGCGGGGCACGGACCATGCCCGCCTCGTGTTCGACCGGACGCCGGTGCCCGTGGCCAACCGTTTGGGCGAGGAGGGCCAGGGCCTGGAGGTAGCCCTGGGCGGCTTCCTCACGCCGAGCCGCATATCGGTGGCGATGACCTGCGTGGGCCTCGCCCGCCGGGCTCAGGAGCTCGCCGTCGAGCGGGCGCAGGTGAGGGAGACCTTCGGCAAGCCGCTCATCGCCCGTCAGGCCATCGCTTTCGCCCTGGCCGACAACGCCACCGAGATCGAGGCGGCGCGCCAGCTGACCCTCCACGCCGGGCGGCGCTGGGAGGCAGGGGACGCCCAGGCGGTGACGCTGTCGTCGATGGCCAAGCTCAACGCGGTCGAGATGCTGACCCGGGTGACGGACCGGGCGCTCCAGGTGCACGGCGGCGTTGGCTACTGGGAGCCGAACCCGATAGAGCGGGTGTACCGCGACGCTCGTGCCCAGCGCTTCGAGGAGGGGACGAACGAGATCCAAAAGACGGTCATCGCCCGCCAGTTCCTAGCGGGCAGGCGGTGAGGTCAGCGGGCGCCGCCCTCCCGGCCGCCGCGGGCCCCGAGCGGGCTGGGTGGCGGGCGCTGGTCCGTGCCGTGCTCTCGGG
>JBOGGK010000510.1:0-11484 GCA_050744045.1 Acidimicrobiales bacterium
CCTTGGACGAGACGAGGGCCTCGGCGCCGCCGCAGCCGACCAGCCTCCCGCCCCCGGCCCCCCCCGCCGGCGGGCCCCCGCCGGTGGCCACGGCGGTCGGGCCCGAGG
This sequence comes from Acidimicrobiales bacterium, assembly GCA_050744045.1. Classification (GTDB taxonomy): domain Bacteria; phylum Actinomycetota; class Acidimicrobiia; order Acidimicrobiales; family Palsa-688; genus JBOGGK01. The sequence continues at coordinate 109 of JBOGGK010000510.1, forward strand.
CCCTGGCTACGGTCGTGAAGGCGCTCACCACGCCGCCCGAGGGCTTCACGTTGCACCCGAAGATCGCCAAGGTCCTCGATGCACGGCACAAATTATGGGCCTCCGGCCAGGTCGACTGGGCCCTGGCCGAGGCGCTCGCGTACGGCACCATCGTGCTCGGGGGCCAAGACGTGCGCCTGTGCGGCCAGGACACCCGCCGGGGGACCTTCGGCCACCGCAACGCCGTTTACGTCGACTATCGCACTGGTGCCGAGCACGTCCCGCTGGCCGAGATGGCGCGCGGTAGACCCAACGCCGGCCGTTTCTTCGTGTACGACTCGCTCCTGTCGGAGTACGCTGCCCTCGGGTTCGAGTACGGCTATTCGCTTTTCGCCCCTGACGCCCTTGTGGCGTGGGAGGCCCAGTTCGGTGACTTCGCCAACGGCGCCCAAGTCGTCATAGACCAGTTCCTCACGGCGTCCGAGGGCAAATGGGACCAGCGTTCCCGGCTGTTGCTCCTGCTGCCCCACGGTTACGAGGGCCAAGGGCCTGAGCATTCCTCGGGCCGCGTGGAGCGGTTCTTGAGCGCCTGTGCCGAGGACAACATGTGTGTGGCAAACGTCACCACCGGGGCGCAACTTTTTCATATCCTGCGCCGGCACGTGCTGGTCGGCGTCCGCCGGCCGCTGGTCCTTTTCACTCCCAAGCGTTACCTGCGGGGCCGGGAGGCCTACAGCTCGGTCGAAGAGCTGACGTCGGGCGGCTTCTGGGAGGTGCTCGAAGACCCTGGTGCCGACGCCGGCCAGGTCAGCCGGGTGGTGCTGGCTAGCGGCAAGGTGGCCCTGGACGTCTTGGGGGCGCGGGGCAAGGAGGGTGCTGGCCACGTGGCCGTCGTGCGCGTCGAGCAGCTCTACCCCTGGCCCCAGGAGCGGATCCTCTCGGCCCTGTCCCGCTACCCGTCAGCCGCCGAGCTCGTGTGGGTGCAGGAGGAGCCGGCCAATATGGGGCCGTGGCCGTTCGTGAGGGAGCGCTTGGACGCTGTTGCCGGCGAGCGCAAGGTCAGCTTTGTGGCCAGGCTGCCGTCTGGGTCTCCCGCGACGGGTAGCCATGCCCTCCACGAGCTCGAGCAGGCGGACATCCTGGCTCGGGCCCTCGGCGTCCGGTAGCCCGCCCGGCGGCGCCTCCGCCCGGCGGGCACAGTGGTTCGCGTGGCAGGAGCGGGCTGAATTGCCAGGGCAACGGATGGGCAGGCCGGCGTCGTGGGCAGGATGCACCACCTGGCCGCCCCGGCGTGGCAAAATGTCGTCAGTGGGCGTTGTGCCCGTCAGCCCGACTGCTCCGTGCCGGTGGCTGTAGTCGCCGTAGGGCGGTAGCGGTGAGCTTGGCGGGTTTGCGCCTTTGGCTTTTGGTCGCAGACGGTTAGCGGTTGTGACGCGAGCTGGCTTGCGGCCAGGGCTGAGGAATAGACAACAGGAGAGATATGCCAGCTCGTCACGTAGTCGTTGACGGCTCCAACATTGCCACCGAAGGCAGTTCATTACCAACGCTAGGGCAACTCGACGTGGCGGTGCGGGAGTTCCTGCGGGAAAACCCCGACGACGTCGTCACCGTGGTCGTCGACGCCACTTTCGGTCACCGGATACCGGTGGAGGAGCGCGAGCGCTTCGAGCAGGCCGAGCTCGAGGGGGATCTGGTCTCGCCGCCGGCCGGTGCCATCGGCCGCGGTGACGCGTTCTTGCTGCGGGTTGCCGACAAGGTCGGGGCGGTGGTGCTGTCGAATGACTCTTTTCAGGAGTTCCATGGCCAATATGAGTGGTTGTTCGACAAAGGCCGCCTGATCGGCGGGAAGCCGGTGCCCGGCGTGGGGTGGATTTTCACCCCTCGCAGCCCGGTGCGGGGCCCGAAGAGCCGCGAGTCGGTAAAAGAGGCAAAACGCAAGCGTCGGGCCCAGGCGGGCGAGGAGCCCGTGGGGAGCGGCTTGGAGATGGTGGCCGAGCGTTCCCGGGCCAAAGGGGGCGAGCGTAAGCTGCAGAGGGCAATAGCGGTCGCCGTAGAAGAGGCGGTCGAACCGGACAAGGCTGGCTACAAGCGCCACCGCCGGCGCCGTGGCGGTGTGCCGTCCGAACCCCTGAACGAGCCCTTGAGCTTTATCACCTTTATCGCCGGCCACCAACTAGGCGACGAAGTCGACGGCACCGTAGAGGAGTTTTCTTCCCACGGTGCCTTTGTCGCGGTCGGGGGTGCCCGCTGCTACCTGCCGCTGTCGGCCATGGGGGAGGTGGCGCCCCGCTCGGCGCGCGAGGTCCTGCGCAAGGCGGAGACGCGTAAGTTCGTGGTGCAGGCCTTCGACGCCATGCGGAGGGGGATCGAGCTCGCCCTGCCCGGTTTCGCCCACCCAGCCGGGGCCCCCACGCCTGAGACGGTCGAAGCGGAGATCCACCGCCGGGCCGAGAGCGGCGACGGCGCCGGGCCGGCGCCAGGGAAGGCCAGCCGCCGCGCCGAGGGCTCGAAGCAGGCCCAAAAGGCCGCTAATGCGGGTGTTGCCCGCGCAGGAGCGGAGGCCGACGGCGCCGCCGGGGACGGGGCCAGGCGGGCCCGACCCGCGGTTGCCAAGCAGGCCCGGGCCGTGGCCACGAGCGCGGGGGCAGGTGCCGCGGCCTCGAAGAGGCCCACCTCCAACGCCGGCGTCGCCTCCAAGGCGCCCATCGCCTCCAAGGCGGCCATCGCATCTCGTGAGGCCGGTCCCAAGAAGCCGGGCTCAAAAGGGGCCGCCGCCGCGAAGGCTGGGGCCGGGGAGGGTGCAGGAACCCCGGGGAAGGCCGGGAGCTCCATGAAGGCCCGTTCGACCACGAAGGCCGTAGCCGCGGAGGGCGCAGGAGCTCCGGCGAAGGCCGGCGCGGCGGGCAAGGTCGCCGCCGCCGGGAAGGCCGCCGCCGCTAGGAAGGCCGGCACGGCAGCGAAGGCCGGTACGGCTGGGAAGGCCGGTACGGCTGGGAAGGCCGGGGCCGGGTCAACCAAGCAAGCTGGCGTCAATCCGCAAGGCGCTGCGAAGAAGGTCGGCGGGGCAAGGGAACAAGGCGGGGCCAAGGTGCCAGAGGGAGCTAACAAGGCCACACGGGCCAAGAAGGCACCCGCGATCAAGGCGGCACCGGGCATCAAGACGGCACCGGCCAAGGAGGCACCCGTCAACAAGGCGGCACCGGCCAACGAAGCGGCACCGGCCAAGGAGGCACCCGGCAGCGAGGAAGTGGTAACCGCCGAAAGGACGGTAGACCTCGGCAAAGTACCGGGTTGGAAGGGCACTGGCCGCGGGCGGCGGCAGTCACAGTAGGTGGCCGACCGGCCAATTGGGTGCCGGGCATGCACAACCGCGCAAAACCCCTGCCGGATCAGGGGGGGCTTTTGCCAATTAGCTACGTTTTTGGCCTGGCCGGCTGGAGCTTTTGTAAACATACGCGCGCATAGCGTCGATAACGGCAGAACACTCCGGCTGGGGCGCGCGTAAAAGCGCGAAAACCCCGGCCAGAACAGGGGGTTTTCTGCTTTTGCGCGCGGCGAGAGACCGAAAGCCGCCAAGCGGGGCCGCTCGAGGGAGAGAGCAGGGCGGCCGGTCGCGGTGGGATCGGTGGCCAGCTGCCGCTTGCCGGGCGCGGGCCCCCAGGGCGGCCTCTGTAGGGACCGAGAACTGCCCGTCTGGTCCTACGCTGCGCACGTGTTCTTCCTGAGCACGGCACCAGGACTGGACGACCACCACACCGGCGCCTCCCATCCCGAGCGCCCCGAGCGCGTGGGAGCGGCGATCGCCGGCGTGCAACAGGCCGGCCTTGACGACGAAGTGGTCCGCCTCCCGCTCAGGCAGGCCACCTACCAGGAGCTGCGGTGGGTGCACACGGAGCGTTACCTGCGCCATGTCGAGGACTTCTGCCGCACCGGGGGAGGCGCCTTGGACGCCGACACGGTGGCGAGCGCCGGGTCCTGGGGCACCGCCTTGCGGGCGGTGGGAGGGGCGCTAGCGGCGGTCGAGGCCATCACTGCCCAAGGTGGCGGGGTGGGTTTCGTGGCCCATCGCCCCCCCGGTCACCACGCCACCGCCGACCAGGCCATGGGCTTTTGCCTGCTGAACACGGTGGCGGTCGCCGCCGCTTCGCTCGCCGCCCGGGGCGAACGGGTCATGGTCCTCGATTGGGACGTCCACCACGGCAACGGCACCGAGGCCATTTTCTGGGATGACCCCCGGGTGCTGTACGTGTCGACGCATCAGTCGCCCCTCTACCCGGGTACGGGCTCGTTGGAGGCTGCCGGCGGGCCCCACGCCCCCGGCCTCACCCTGAACATCCCGCTTCCGCCGGGTGCCACCGGTGACGTGGTGCTTTATGCTCTGGACGAAATCGTGGCCGCGGCGGCGGAACGGTTCCGCCCTACCTGGGTGCTGGTCTCGTCTGGCTTCGACGCCCATCGAGCGGATCCACTGGCAAACCTGGCGCTGAGCGCCGGGGACTTTGCTGAGATGGCCACGCGCGCCAAGGGGTTCGGGACCGGTCCGGCTCGGGTCGTGGTCGTGCTGGAAGGCGGCTACGACCTGGCCGCGGTGACCCGCAGCGCAGGGGCCGTGGTCTCCGCTTTGACCGGGGGAAAGTACCGTCCTGAGCGGCCGACGTCAGGTGGTCCGGGCCGTTCTGCGGTAGCGCTGGCACGCGCTTTCCACCTCGGCCGCGCCTGAGCCTCCACTCGCCCGTTGGTCCGACCCCCTCAACCAACGGCTGAGCTGGGCCGATATTCCGGTGTTAGTGATAACGGACGCGGCCCCCCGCCTAGTGAGGAAGTTGTCCTGGGCCGAAGCCGATCTCGTGGAAGGCACCGAGACTATGCTCTGGCCGGCCGGCAGCCTGAGCGCGGCCGACACCGAGGAACTGCCCGGCCCGTCGTCGGGGGTGCCGGCCGTGCTCTCGTGGGTGCGGCCCAAAGTGATCCGTTTCGAGACGGTCTCCCCCGAGCCATTGCCCGAGCTCTTGCTGGCAAGCACGCTGGCCGTCGGGGGCCCGGCTCAGTTCGTCGTGCGCAAGTCCTACCAAATGGGCAACACCGCGGTCTGCGACCCGCCGGCGTACATCCGGGTCGTCGAACGCCGGGACGCGTTCCGGATCGCGGTGGCGACACCGGTGACCATCTCCTCACCTGCCGGGGAGTGGCTGCTCCATTCGATGGACTGCTCCATCGGCGGCCTCCGGATCTGCCTGCCCCGGCCCCTCCAGGTAGGCGCCGAAGTCGAGGCGAAACTCGTCCTCGAGCACGATAACGAGGTTTGCCTGCACGCCGTCGTTCGCCACTGCCATCCCTACCAGGACCACGAGGGGAGTGGCGGCCGCTCGGGCACCGCCCCCACGTCGGGCCCGGGCCCGCAGATGAGCATCGTCGGGCTCCAGTTCCTGGGCGCGTCCGGCGAGGTCGAAAGGCACTTGTCCAACTTTGTCGGCTACCACCAGCGGCGGCTGATGCCTCGCGTGCGTGCGGTCGTCCCCGTCGAGTACCGCTCCCACGGGCGGAGCAGTTTCTTGGATGCTTTCGCGGTCGAAATCTCTCCGGGCGACGCTCTGGTGCTGGCGCCCGAGCGCCATCTCCCCGGCGACGCCATGGAGCTCGGGGTGCGCCTCGGCCGCCAGGGCTACAAGTTCAACTGCTGCGTGCTTTCTTGTGCGAGCTACCCGGAGGAGGAGGGCCAAGGGTCACGGCGGGTGACCAGGGTCTCGTTCCAAGTGGGCGAGGAGACGGCCGAGGCTCAGTTCCGCCGGGCGGTACGGGAACTGGCGATAGAAAAAGTCGGGTCTCGCCGGCGCTGAGAGGGGCCTCGGGCTCAGCTTCCCGGCCCGCCGCTTCCCGGCCCGCCGTTACCGCCCTCCGACCGTTCGCCGGCACCCTCCGGCCAGCTGTGACCTCCTGCCGGCCGGTTGCCACCGCCACCGCGCCAGCCATTGCCCTCACCCGGGGTGGGCCCGGGCCCTTCCGCCGGCCCCCTGGGCCAGGTACCGTGAGCGTCGCCGCCGTCGGTGGTGAGCGACGCCCTACCTTCCAGGCCGGCCCAGACGGCCACAACGAGCAACGCGACCGCCGCAGCCACGTTGGCTGCCCAGTCGGCCGTGAGCCCCAGGGTGGACCTCGCCGCGTCGAGGCCGCTGCTGGAACCGTTGTTGACCGCGTCCCTGAGCGGCTCGTGCACCTCGACGTACGCAGTGGTGAGCTGTGAGGCGAGGGCGATGACGACGCCGACGACGGCCCAGGCGCCCACCCCAGCCGGAGACCAGTAGCTCGCGAGCACAATCACCAGGCCGATGACTAGCCCGGTGATGACCGTCACCGTTGCCAGCCCGACCGGCTGAGAGAAGGCATTGCCGTTCACGGCAGTTGACTGCCCCGCTGAATTGAAGATCCGCCCGCTGTCCCAGCTCAGCCAGAACGTTACCACTGCCATCACGGCCAACAGCACCGTCGCCGTCGACCGGGCGGGAACGGCCCTGCCCGGGCTGGAGCGCGGTGAGCCCATGTCGAGAGAACTGGCCGCGAGCAGCACGCCGGCCAGGCCCGCGCCCAGCCCGGCGACCGCCAGCCATAGCCCGGCGGAACTGGAGCTGGGCTGTTCGAAAAAAACCACGACATCGGTGGCCAATAGCCCCGTCTCGACCGCGCCGAGCCCGGCGCCGAGAGCGGTGCCGGCACGAGCCTCCGAGCCGGCCAGGACGAGCACCGCGGCCACCGCCCAACCGACCTCCAGGCAGACGTACATGGCGATGTCGTGGGGTAACGACGCCACCGATGCGGGTGGGTCCCCTATATAGGGCGGGAACATTGCCCCGATGTGCAGCCCCAGGCAGGCCAGCATCAGCACGCCGGCGCCTGTGGTGTCAACCGTGCGAGGTCGCGTTGGCCTCCAACCGCTCCCGGGGCGTTCGGTGCGTGGGCTCGACCAGGGGTCGGCCCCGGCACCCGTGCCTGTGGCGGTCACAGCCGTTCCCTGCTCGCCCGCGGCCGGCACCGGTCCCGTGGGCCATGGGGGCGCGCTCATCCAACCATCTTGCCCGACGGGCGTAGGCGTACTTGACCCGCGGTGGCCAACTCGGGGCCCCGCTTTCCACCTAGACTTACATGGCTTCCCGCCTACATAGAACGCATGAGCTGGTAGACGCCGGCGAAGTCCTCGTTCACCTTTGGCGGGATCGGGACCAGCCCGCCGAGCGCCCGAGCGCCCCAGGCGATCTGCGCCGTGCGTTCCACCAGGGCCACGATGTGCAGGGCCTTGGCCGGGTTGGGCCCGACGGCCACCAACCCGTGGTTGGCGAGCAGAGCGGCGCCCCGGCCGGCGAGGGCCTCGACGGCGTTGGTGCCCACCTCGGCCGAACCCGACATCGCGTAGCGGGCGCAGCGCACCTCGCCGCCGATGTACATCGTGAACTCGTCCACGCAGGGGGGGACCGGTTCGTGAGCGCAGGCAAACATCGTGGCCCACACCGGGTGGGCGTGGATCACGGCGCCTACGTCGTCGAATGCCTGGTAACAGGCCAGGTGCAACAGGATCTCCGAGGTCGGGCTGCGGTCGCCCGACTTCTCCAGCACGGCGCCGTCGAGGCCCACCACCACCAGGTCTTCGAGGGCCATCGCCTGGTAGCCGACCGACGAGGGGGTGCAGACGATGCTGCCGTCCTCCAGCCGGGCCGAGATGTTCCCGGAGGTGCCCTCGACCAGGCCCTTTTGCAACATTTCTTTGGCGGCAGCGAGCACGGCCTCGTGGGCCTGGGCGACGGTTCTCATCTGGTCTTCTCCAGCGCTTCGGGGTTGACGATATGCAGCGGCTTTTGCCCCGTGACCAGGCGTTCGAGGTCGTCGGCCACCATCTGGGCGCCCCGGGCCTCCGTGCCCGTAGTGGCCCCCCCGATGTGAGGCGTGAGGACGACGTTGGGCATCGCCAGCAGGGGGTGGCCCTCCGGTAACTGCTCGCCTTCGAAGTGGTCGAGGCCGGCGCCGGCCAAGTGCCCCGAGGCGAGGGCTTGGACGAGGGCGTCCATGTCGTGGAGCTTGGCCCGGGCGGTGTTGAGGAACACCGAGCCCGGCCGCATCCAGGAGAACTGTTCCCGGCCGAAAAAACCGACCGTCTCTGCGGTCACGGCCGCGTGCAGGGAGACCACGTCGGCTTCCTTTACGGCCGCTTCCAGGTCCTTCCCGGCTTGTTCGACGTACGGGTCGTAAGTGGCGATGTCCATCCCGAGTGCTTCCAGGCGCCATGCCAGCGCCCGCCCGACGGCCCCGTAACCGACGATGGCGGCACGGTGGCCGGCGAGCTCCCAGCCGCGGAAGCGCTGGTAAGGGATGGTGCCTTCCCGGAAGACCGCCAGTGCCCTCACGTCCGCGTCAGCGGCGAGGACCCCTCGGGTGACGGTGATCAGGAGGCCGAGGGCGAGCTCGGCGACGGCGTCGGCGTTGCGGCCTGGTGTGTGCAGGACCGGGACGCGGGCGGCCGTGGCGGCGGCTACGTCCACGTTGTTCGGGTCGCCCCGGGTGGCGGCCACCGCGACAAGCGGTAGTTCGAAAACGGGGCCGTTCACGAGGTCGGCCTCCACCACCAGGATGTCCGCGCCCTCGGACCGCAGTCGCTCGGCGAGGGCCGGCCCGTCGTAGAGCCGGAGCGGGTGCTGGTCGGTCCAGGGTTCGTGGACTACCTCGGCCAGTCTGGCCAGCTTTTCCAGGCCGGGCCCACGCATGGGTGCTGTCACCAGGGCGCGATGAGCGGCGCGCCCTGCCCGCCGGCCGTGCTCGGCGACGTCGGCCGGCATCCGGCCCGCGTGCTCGGCGAGGTCGGCCGGCATCCGGCCCGCCTGCTCGGCGAGGTCGGCCGGCGCCCAGCCCGTTGCCGGAGTTGTGCCGGTGCCGTCCGGGAGCGGTCCTGGTGACGGCGGCATCCCTGCAATATTGTCCGAGCATGGAAGCCGCTTCCCAATCCGTGCCCCGGCCCGCCCCCGGGCGGTCCAAGTCGTCGGGCTTGACGGCGGGCATCGACATCGGGACCACCGCGGTCAAGGTGGTGGTGGTCGATGCCGAGGGGCGGGTCCTGGAGCGCAAGCGGATCTCGAGCAAGTTGGTCGTGAGCGCAGGAGGGCGCTTCGAGCACGACGCCTTGTCGACGTGGTGGGAGAGCCCTCGCCGGGCCCTGCACCAGGCGCTGGAGGTCCACGACGTCGAGGCGGTGGCCGTGTCGGCCATGATGCCCTCGGTCGGAGCGGTTGACGCCCGGGGCCGGCCAGTCGGGCCCGGGTTGCTCTACGGGGACAGCCGGGGCTCGGTGACCGGCGACGGAGACGGCGCCAACCACGGAGACGGCGCCAACCACGGCGACAGCGGCAACCACGGCGACAGCGGCAACCGCGGCGACCGCAACGGCCGGCGGCCCCTCTATGGTGACACCGGCGGTGACCCCACCACCAGCGACGAGATGGCCCGCCTCGCCGCGTGGGCCGCCTCCGACTTCCCCCACGCCTCTGGTTACTGGCCGGCCCAGGCGGTCGCCAACGCCTCCCTCGGGGGAGAGGGGGTCATTGACTTGGCCTCGGCTTTCGCCGCCGGCCCGCTGTTCAACGGCATGGATTGGGAGGCGTCCGTGTGCGAGGGAGCCGGTCTGCGGGCGGGCCACATGCCCAGGGTGGCGGTGTTCGGCCAGCCCTTGGGGGTGCTGGGACCGGGAGCCTTGCCCGAGGGCGAGGGGCGCCGGAGGGAGGTCGTGCTCGGGGCCGGTTCGGTTGACGGCTTCTGCGAGCAACTGGTGGCCGGGGCGGTCGAGGACGGTGACGTCCTGGTGGCGCTGGGCTCGACCCTGGTGGTGTGGGCCTGCGTCGCTACCTGGCCCGAGCAGGTAGTCCGCGGCCTGTGGAAGGTGCCCCACGTGGTGACGGGCAAGGCCATGGTCGGCGGAGCGAGCAATGCCGGCGGGATGTGGGTGGACTGGGTGGACCGGGTGCTCCGCCCCGGGGTGGAGGTTGGCGGGGGCGGGAGTTGGTGGCGCGGGCATGACCCCGGCGGCCATGACCGTGGCGGATATGACCGTGGCGGTGATGATGGTGGTGGTGGCGATGATGGTGGCGGCAACGGGAGGGGCGGCGGTGGGGGAGACGGAGACGGGGCCTTGCGGGCCGGGCAGGTACCGTTGTGGTGGCCCTGGGCCAAGGGGGAGAGGGTTCCCTGGCACGACCCCTCGTTGCGCATCACCTTGAGAGGGGCGGATCTTTCCCACGGCCCTGCCGCCCTGCGCCGGGCGGCGCTGGAGGCAAGCGGCTTCGTCGTCCGGCACATCGTCGAACTAGCGGCCACCGCCGGCGTAAGGCCCCGTCGTTACATCGTGAGCGGGGGTGGCGTGGCCCGCCCGGGATGGCTGCAGGCCCTGGCCGAAGTGCTGGGCAAGCCCGTCGTGCCCATGGCTACCCCGGCCAGCGCCGCCCTCGGTGCCGCCTGGCTGGCCCGGGTGGCAGCTGGGCTCGAGGTGTCCCTCGACGACGCGAGCCGCTGGGCGCGCTTTGCCGACCCGGTCGAGCCGAGGGCCGAGTGGGCCCGGGCGGCCGCAGAACGTTACCAGCTCTGGGCCGAGCAACTACCTCCCCGTTGACCCGAGCGCTCCGACCTTGACCGCCGCCGTCGGGGTCAGCTGCCCGTGAGTGTGGTCCCGGGCCACCTTGAAGGGATTGGACGCCGGCTTGACCTGGTCGGAGCCCAGCCGGACCGCCCGGGGGCCGAGCAGCTTGGCGCCGATGTGGACCTTTACCTGGAAGCCGGCGGAGCACTGGGTGGCGAAGTTCAGCCCGTCAAGCAGCTGGAAGTCGACGAGCCGGAAATAGACGGTGTGCTTGTCGTGAGTCTCGTACACGATGTCGTTGCCGCCGTCCAACGCCGTTATGTCGACGAACTGACCGTGGGCACTGGTCAGAGACCCCGAGAAGGCAGCCCTGTCGCCGGGCCCGGCGTGGGTCACCCGCAAAGCCCACCCCCCGTCGGGGTCATGCCAGAGGTAAGCGCCGTTGCTCATCGCGAAGCTGGCCGGCCTGCCCCGTACTGCCGGCATCCAGGCACCTTTCACGCATGTGTCTTCGGGGGCGGGAGGAGGGGGCATGGGCAGAGGCATGGTGGGGACAGTTGTGGTGGTACCGGGGACGGTCGTGGTGGTGGTGGAGGAGGAGGCGGGGGCACGGTGCCGGTGCAGGGCGGCGGTGGCCCACGTCGGGCCGGAGGCGGTCCCGACGAAGGCTCCGACCAGGCAGGCGCCGGCGAGCAGGCGGGCGCCGCTCCCGCGCCTCCACCCCGGCGCAAGCCGGCCACCCTGCGCCGGCTGGCCGTGCCTCGCCGGGCTCCCCCCGGGCGCCACCGGGG
>JBOGGK010000511.1:0-28902 GCA_050744045.1 Acidimicrobiales bacterium
CCGGTGCTCTTCGGGCAGGTCGGCTGCGCACATCGCGCATGGGACGGGCAGGGCGGGCGGGAAGCGGCCCGTCGCCCGGTCCTGCGCCCCCCGCCGGACGGCCCGCTCGAGCGCTTCGGTCTTCAAATGCGGCCTTCCACTTTGGGCCTCCGGCGCCGGACGGCCTGCAGCGGTATAAAAGCGGCGGGGACGGGCGGGTCGTCCACTGCCTCTACGTCGGAAAGTTCCGGCGCGGCGGTCAGCACGATGTCGCGCACCGCCGCCTTGAGCCGGGCCGAACCGCACCCGCCGGGCGAGACGCGCACCTCGGCAACACCATCGTGGACCCCAGCCAGGCTCACCGAGGCGGTGGCGCCCAAGAGGCCCTGGACTTCTGAGACCGCCTGCCGGGCCCGGGCCTCGGGCGGGCCCGGGTGCAACCCGTGCAACGCCATCAGGTGACCCACCAGCGGGTCAGCGCTCAAGCATGCGACCGCTTCAGGGACTTCCCGGGCCACAGCCACCGCCCTCGCCAGAGCCTCCCCGTACACCTCGGCCAACGCCGATACGGCCGCCCGGGCAGCCTCCCCGTCAGGGCCCGCCATGGCTTCGACCCGGCCGAGCAAGGCCTCCAGTTGCTCGACGACCTCTTCGGCTTCGGCATCGCTCAGCCGGCCCCGTCCCGAGCCGCCCGGGGGGCGGAGCACATCTGCTACTGCTGGCGCCGCCGGGGCATCAGCCATGCGAGGCACCGAACATCGGGGAGTGGACCTTCTTCAGCGTCCTGCCCGGCCCGAGGTACATGTGGACCCCGCAGGGCAGGCAGGGGTCGAAGCTGCGCACCGCCCGCATGATGTCCACCCCCTTGAAGTCGTCAGGCCCGTTCTCCTCAAAGATCGGCATGTCCTGGACGGCGTCCTCGTAGGGCCCGGGCGTGCCGTAGCTGTCGCGCGGGCTCCCGTTCCACGGAGTAGGCGGGTAAGGGTGGTAATTGGCGATCTTCTTCCCCCGGATGACCAGGTGGTGCGAGAGCACCCCCCGGACCGCCTCGTGGAACCCGCACCCGATAGCTTCCTCGGGGACTTCGAAGTCGTTGAAGACCTTGGTGTCCCCGCCCCGGATGAGGTCCAGGCTGACCTCGAGGAAGTGCAACGCCATAGCCGCCGCGTACGCTACGAAGTACACCCGGGCCCGGTCGCGCTCGATCGCGTTGGACCAGCGCGGGATCTTCCACTCGAGGGTGGTCTCGGGGAGCTTGTCGCTCTTGGGCAGGGCGATGGTCACACTCGATCCGGTCGCCTTCACGTACGGGGTGTCGACCAGGCCGGCCAGGGCCGTCGACCACAGCCGGGCCAACGGGCCGCCGCCGGTGTCGAGCGCGAGGTGGTCGCCGGTGCGCTTGTCGAGCCAGCGGGGGCTCATCACCCATGAATAGTTCCCGTCGAAGTCCCGCTTTTGCGGGGCGGGTAACGTGGTCTGGGTCCACGGGTGGCGCATGTCGACCGGGTTGCCGAGAGGGTCGCGGGTGACGAAGGGCTGCTCGTTCACCCAGTCCTCGTAGTACGAGCTCCCGAGCAGGATCCGTATACCGAGGTTGATCTCCACCAGATCGGTCGTGACATGCTCGCCGTCGACGATCACCCCGGGCGTCACTTTCATGGCCCGGCCCCAACGGCTCATGTCCTCGTAGCGGTAATTGCAGACGGTGGGGTCCTGCCAGGCCCCCCAGCAGCCGAGCAGGACCCGCCGCCGCCCTACTTCCTCGTAACCGGGGAGAGCCTCGTAGAAGAAGTCGAACACGTCGTCGTTCATGGCCACGGCTTGCTTCACGAAGTCCAGGATCGACAACAGTCGCGCCAGGTAATCGGTGAACGCGCTCGGCGAGGGCATGGTGCCCACCCCGCCGGGATAGACGGTCGAGGGGTGCACGTGGCGGCCCTCCATGATGCAGAACATCTCCCGCGTGGTCCGGCTGACCTGGAGCGCCCGCTTGTAGACCTCCCCCTCGAAGGGGTTAAAGGCCCGCATGATGTCGGCAATGGTGCGGTAACCGTGGACGCCGCCCCTGGGGGCTTCGGTCGCCTCTGCCCTCGCGAGCAGGGAGGGGTTGGTCTGTTTGACCATCGCCTCACAAAAGTCCACGAACACCAGGTTGTCCTGGAATATGGTGTGGTCGAACATGTACTCTGCGGCCTCGCCGAGGTTTATGATGTGCTCGCCGAGAGGCGGGTTGTCTATGCCGTAGGCCATGTTTTGGGCGTAGACCGAACAGGTGGTGTGGTTGTCGCCGCAGATCCCGCATATACGGCTGGTGATAAAACCCGCGTCGCGCGGGTCCTTGCCTTTCATGAACACCGAGTAACCCCGGAACAACGAAGAGGTGGAATGGCACTGCGCCACCTTGTGGGCCTTGAAGTCGATCTTGGTGTAGATGCCCAGGTTGCCGATGATCCTGGTGATCGGGTCCCAGGCCATCTCGACGAGCTCGGATTGGCCGGCGGCAGGCTGGCTCTTATCGACCGTTGTCATCGGGTCTCCCTTTCACCTTTGGCCCGGGCGGGCGGAGCTCTGAGGCCGGAAGCGGGGGTCGTACCCGCTCGTCAGCTCGCTGCGGTTGTGGCGCCACTTGGGCTCCTTGTTGACCAGATCGTTGGTGATCGAGCGCATCCGCCGGATGAACGCCCCGTAGGGCCGCACCATGAGCGATGAAAGCGAGCCTCCCGGGGGGGCGTCCATGAACGGCATGAACTTGTCGGGGAAACCGGGCATGGTACAGCCGATGCAGATGCCGCCCACGTTGGGGCAGCCCCCTACTCCCCCCATCCACCCGCGCTTGGGCACGTTGCAGTTGACTACCGGGCCCCAACAGCCGATGTGCACCTGACATTTGGGCGAGTTGTAGTCCTTGGCAAAATCTCCCTGCTCGTAGTAGGCAGCGCGGTCGCAGCCCTCGTGCACAGTCTTGCCGAAGATCCATTGGGGCCGCAGCAGCTCATCGAGAGGTGGTGGCGGCGCCACGCCTTTGGCGTGATATAGCACCCAGGTCAGGGTCTCCATGAAGTTGTCCGGCTGGACCGGGCACCCGGGGATATTGACGATAGGCAGCGCAGCTTTGGACTTGAAGTCCCACCCGAGGTAGTCCGCCAGGCCCATGCAACCGGTGGGGTTGCCAGCCATGGCGTGGATACCGCCGTAGGCGGCGCAGGTACCCACCGCCACCACGGCCCAGGCCTTGGGGGCAAGCAGGTCGATCCATGTGTTGAGGGTCATGGGCTCGCCGGTGGCAGGGTCGTTGCCGAACGACGTCCAGTAGCCGTCGCCCTCGATGATGTTCTGGTTGGGCACCGAACCCTCGATCACGAGTATGAACGGCTCCAGCTCACCGCGCGCAGCGGCCCGGAAGGGGGCCAGGAACTCCTCGCCGCCGAGGGTAGGTGAGAGCACCTTGTTGTGCAGGTTTACCTTGGGCAGGTCGGGCACCAAGCCCAGCAGGACGTCCTCTATAGCGGGCTGGGAGGCGGCAGTGACCGAGACGGTGTCGCCGTCACAGCTCATGCCCTCGGATATCCAAAGTATGTCGATCTCGTCGAAGCCCTTCGCGGTGCCAGCTGCGGGCGTTTGTGAGGTACGCGAGTACCCGTCATCGATAGTCACGTGAGTCGCCTCCCTGGGCGCGGTCACGGGAGATTGCCCGGACGGGCGCGACCGTCCCGATTACGCAGTGGTCATGCGCCAATTCGACCGTCCATGCGCCCTCCCGACGTGTCACCTACCCGATAAACAACGCTCTCTAACAGGCAAAGTTCAGAACCGAGGACTTCGACGTCGACACCGCCGCAGCGCCGGCAGGCAACCAACGCGACCGGGTCTTCAACGGTTTGTTCCGCCCCGCAAGCGCCGCAGCGGGACCGCAGCGGGTCCACCACGACCTCGAGGCGCATCCCCTCGACCTCGGTCCCCAGGGCGGCGACAGCCACCCCCTGGGCGATGACGGCGGGGTCCATAGCATGGCCACCCACCCTGGCCCTGGCCGCAGCCACTGGACGGCCATGGGCCCGGCGCAGGACGGCCTCTACGATGCCTTCGCACAGCCCCAGTTCGTGCACTCAACCCACACCCGTCCGGTCCGTCCCCGCCACCAGCCTGGCCGCCTCCTCGCCGCTCACCTTCACGACCAGTTCGACGCCCGCGTCCAATGAGCTTTCCACTGCTGGTGACAGCTCCAACGAGGCTTCCAGCGCCCCCGGCTGGCAGCCGACTATTAAGGCCCGGGGGACCTCGCCGCCCATGGCGGAGACCGCGGCGAGGACCGAGGCCGGGCTCATGGAGTGGGCATCGAGGCGCGCACCCGCCTCTGGCTCTCCCGGCCCAGCTCCCCAGGGCCGAGCACGGCTGCCCGGGACCTGGGCGGAAAAGTCGCCCGCCTCGATAAGGGCCAACGTGCCGGGTGGCTCGCCCATGGGCACGGCGTCGACCATGACGACGCAGCCGTAAATGCCGCTCAGCAGTTCATAAGCCAGGTGGACGCCGCCGATGCCGAAGTCGTGGGCGACCACCGATGCCGGGAGGCCGCCGGCCGGGATCCTCGCCACCACCGCCGGCCCGAAGCCGTCGTCGCCGAGGAAGATGTTGCCGATCCCGGCTACCAGCACCCGGGAGGCGAAATGGCTGGCGGACACGCCCCGGCTCGCCGCCCTCGTGCCCGCTGCGGCCGCCTTCGTCGCCCCTGGCAGCGCGCTCATGTCAGCTCGCCTCCCCCCGGCCCGGCCAGCGGCTCCACCTCGTCGGGTGAAAAGTGGAGCAAGCGCCCGGGACCGGCGCAAAGGGACGCTCGGGGGTCGCCGTCGACGGTGACGGCCAGGAAGCGGCTCCCGTCGACGTCGGTCAGCACCGAGGCGACGGTGGCCGTCCGCGCCGCCAGGAACATGTCCTGCGCGTCGGTGCCCCGAGGGCGGGGGCGCAGCCGCACCCGTGAGCCCGCCCTCACCCGCTCCCCCGACACGACGACGTAGTCGCCACCGGCACCCACGGGCCTGAGCGAGCGGACGGCCCCGTGCAATCGGGCAAGGACTTCGGCCGGCATGCCATCGACCCGGTCGACGATCTCGGCCGCCCGGGGGTCACCCGCCCGCGCCTCTCTTTTCTCGGCCGCCGTCAGGGCCAGCGTGCGCAGGGAGAGGATCTCGTCGATCTCGGTGGCGTCGAAGAGGTCGCCCGGGCTCTCGGGGGCCACCCGGGGGTAGTCATAGAGGATTATGGGCGCCGACACGACCATCTCGCCCCGCCCGGGTGGCCCTGCCAGCACCGGGAAAGCCCGCACGTTGTGGCACCCGGCGGCCGCCAGGCGGGCCCACTCGGGGGGGTAGAGCAGCGACAAGAAGGAACCATCCCTCGCGCCGAGCAGCAGGTGGCTCGACACGAACGAACGGCGCAACACCTCTGGCCGCGAAGCGGTGGCGCCGACGTCGCCGACGTTGTTCTCTGTCCTCAACACGAGCTTGTGGAGCGGGAACGGCGCCGGCACCCGCTCAGCCATCACCACCAGCTGGCCGTGGGCGCCGGCCCCAGGCCGGCCGGCCGGGACGGCCATCTCCGTGCCGAGGACGTCCTCGAGGGAAAATGCCACCGCTGCTTCGCGAGGAGCCGCCTGGTCCAGCGCCTGGCCGCTCGCCGGGGGGCCGACCTCGAGGTACCGCAAACGCACTTCGAGCGAGCAGCCCGGCTTGGCTTCCAACAGGCACTCGGTCCTGTTCCACCAGCTCTCGGCCGAGCCCGAGACGCCTTCGCTGGCGGGGCCGTCCGCCTCCACCCACCGCCTTGGCGCCAGCACGCCGAACTGCCAACGCACCCGGTTCTTCCCCGACGAAGGGCGGTAAGGGTAAAGAACGTAACCCTCGTACATGACGGCGTCCGCTACGGCCATTACCGGGCCGAAATCGACCTCGCCCACCTGCGCCCCCATCGCTCAGGTCACATCGTCTCGTTGGCGAGGGCCAAGCACCGCTCAGTGGCCGCCCGCAGGCGGGACAGCGCCGTGGGCGCCAGCACCTCGCAGGCCCAGTCCCAGTGGACCGACACGTACTCCCCGGGCCGTGCCCCCCCTACGAAACCCCGGCCTTCGGCCTGGCGGGCGACCCGGGCGGTGCGGGGGGCGCTCAGGCAGAGCTTCCCCTCGCTCATGCAGAGCTGGGGCCGCTCGACTACGAGCGTGTCGCCCGAGACCGTGCTCACCCGCCCCCAGCTGATACGGCAAGAGTCCATGGTCGCGATGGCGAGGTCGCCCCTGCTCCCGTGCATCAGCCCTGCCCGGGTATATATGTCGAACACGTGGAAATTGTGGTGCGGTAGGGCCCGGTTGGCGATGGGCGCTCGGCTTGCGCCCGGACGGGTCACGCCGGGGCGGGGCCCGGCGCGCTGCGGCGTGCTGAGCGCCGGGGCGGTATGGTCGAGCAATTTCGTGGTCAGCCAGCGGAAGTCGCCGGGCTTTATCTTCGGCGCCCAGTTGCCGTCCAGCGACGCATAGAGCTCAGGCGGAGTGACCCGCCCCAGGCACCGGTTGCCTATCCAGTAGGCCTCTACCACTTTGTCGTCGAAAGGGTCGGCGATCCCGTTCGCATGGGCGATCAGCACCAGGTAGGGATAGGCGCCCTCGAACCGGCGCGCCAAGTCGACCAGCCCGGCATCGGCCTGCCCCGTCGCCACGTACTCCAGGAGCGCCCCGTGGTCGGCTGGGCCGCAATAGCCGAGCCGGTTGGGCGGGAACGAGTACCGCCCGAAGCGCAGAGCGCCGCTGAGCGTCACCCGGAGGCCGGGCCCTGCGACAGCGCACTAGAGGCGAGCGCCGTAGTAGGCCTGGCCGCCTCTTGGCGCAAGCCGATCACGAGTATGGCGATCACGGCGACGAGGGTCAGGGCCAGGCCGATCCCGTCGCCGGAAAGGTCGACGCTGCGGCGCGCCGCGAGCTGCAGGGCAACGGTGACGAGCGGCGCCCCGGCCCCGATCGCCATCACCGCGGACACCCGGGCCAAGCGGATGGCTATGAAAATGCTCGCCGTGAACATCAGCAAGAGCGCCCCGGTGCCAAGGACATAAGCCCACTGCTCCCAATCGAGCAGGCCGGCGGGGCCGAGCTCCCCCCGCACCGCCAGGTAGGCGAAGAGGATGGCCGACCCCAGTGCCATCTTGGCCGTCATCACCACCAAGGGCGTCATCCTCCCCCGGAGCAGGCCCTTCACGATCACCCATTCGACCGAGAAAAGGAGCGTAGAAATGGCGATGAAGATCGTGCCGTCGTTCCAGCGCAGCAAGCCCAGGCTGGAACTGAGCAGGACGCCCGCCAGCAGTACGGCCATGCCCGCCCACATGGTCGGGCTGAAGCGCTCTTTCAAGAACACGACTGCGAAAACTGCCACGAGGACGAACTCGAGGTGGTCACCGAGCGAGCCGGTCACGGGCGTGGTCATCTTGAGCCCGCTGAAGAAAAGGGCGTAAGGCACGCTGCCGCCCACGACGGCGACGACCGAGAGCCAGGCCCAGTCCCTCCGGGTGAGCCCCCGGAAACGGCGACGCTGGCTCCCCAGCAGCAAGGCCGGGAAAAGCAGGGCAACGCCCACGACGCCGTTCTTCATCGACGTATAAAGGACAGCGTTGTGGAACAAGCCTACGCCGAGGCTGCTTACGTAAACCGCCACCCCGCTCACGACCGCGTTGACGACGGCGAAGGCATAGCCGACACGAGAAGCCGACCGGCTGGTAGCGGTGAACCTGGCCAACCTCGCCGCCAGGACCTCACCGCCGGCGCCATGGCCACCGCTACCTCTCGCCTCGGTCCGCCGGCCCGCCTCCAGCCCGCTCCCCCCTTGCCGGCTCACCGCGGCAGCCACGGTGAGAGTACTACCCGCACGGCCCCGGCTCAGTCAGCCGGGGGGCCTAATACCGCCACGGTTTCAGGGCGCTCCGGCCCAACCCAACGTGTGTTCGACGGCCTTTTGCCAATGGGTGTAAGCGCTTTCACGGTGGTCGGCGCTCCAGCGGGGCTCCCATCGCCGGCCCTCGCGCCAATTGCGCACCAGCTCGTCGGGGCCCGACCAGAAGCCGACGGCGCAGCCCGCGGCGTAAGCGGCGCCGAGCGCCGTCGTCTCTGCCACCGCCGGCCTGGACACCGCCACGCCGAGGATATCGGCTTGCATTTGCATGCAAAGGGCGTTGGACGTGACGCCCCCGTCGACTTTCAGCTCGGGGAAAGCGGTGCCGAGGTCCTGCTCCATAGCGGCCAGGACGTCCCTCGTCTGGAAGCAGATCGCCTCCAGGGTGGCGCGGGCCAGGTGGGCCCTGGTAGTAGCCCGGGTGAGGCCCACGACCGCCCCCCTGGCGTCTGAGCGCCAGTAGGGGGCGAACAGCCCGGAAAAAGCGGGCACGAAGTAAACCCCGCCGGTGTCGGCCACCTCCGCCGCCAAGGTCTCCACCTCGGCGGCGTCACGGATGACGCCGAGCTGGTCGCGCAGCCACTGCACCGCCGCCCCGGTGACGGCTACCGAGCCTTCGAGGGCGTAGGCCGCCTTGGTGCCGGGCAACTGGCAGCAGACGGTGCCGAGGAGGCCGTGGCGGGACCGAACGACCTGCCCGCCGGTGTTGGCGAGGAGGAAGTTCCCGGTCCCGTAGGTGTTCTTGGCCTGGCCGGCGCCGAGGCACACCTGGCCGACCATCGCTGCCTGCTGGTCGCCGAGGGCGGCAGCGAGGGGCACCGTCCCCCCGCCCGCCTCATCAAACCCCGCCTCCCCGAGCTCGCCCGAGGACGGGCATATCTCGGGGAGCATCTCCCGGGGCACGCCGAACACGTCGAGCAACTCTTGGTCCCAAGTCAGGGTGCTGAGCCCCATCAGCATCGTCCGGCTGGCATTTGTTACGTCCGTGACGTGCCGGCCCCCGTGCTTGCCGCCGGTCAGGTTCCAGAGCAGCCAGGAGTCCACGGTCCCGAAGCACGCCGTCCCAGCCGCCGCCGCGGCCCCAAGGGCGGCGACGTTGTCCAGGGCCCAGCGGAGCTTGCCCGCCGAAAAGTAGGTGGCCGGGACGAGCCCGGTCCTCTCCCGGACCACCTGCCCCTGCCCGCTCGCCTCCAAGCGGGCCACGACCCCGGCGGAACGGGTGTCCTGCCAAACCATGGCGTTCATGTAGGGCCGCCCGGTGAGGCGGTCCCACACCACGGTGGTCTCGCGCTGGTTGGCGATGCCGATGGCGGCGAGGTCCCGCAACGCCAGCCCCGCCCCGGACAGGGCGGCCGCCACCACGGCTCTCGCCCGCTCGAGGATCTCCACAGGGTCGTGCTCGACCCAGCCCGGCCGGGGGAGGATCTGGGCGTGCTCCAGCTGGTGGCGGGCCACTTCTCGCCCGTCGTGGTCGAAGACCATGAACCGGGTGCTCGTGGTGCCCTGGTCGATAGCCCCGACGAATTCCGGCATACCTACCTTGTCCCCAGCTCCCCGTCCTACCCGTCCCGCCTCGCCGGCGGCGCACCAAGGCTACGCTCCACGCTGCATGGGCCACCCGAGCGCCCTCTCCCCGCAACGCCGCAAGGACGACTGGGCGCGCCTCACGGCCCAGCCGCTCGACGTGCTTGTAGTCGGGGGCGGGGTCACCGGTGCCGGAGCGGCCCTGGACGCCGTCACCCGGGGCCTGTCGGTGGGGCTGGTGGAGGCCCAGGACTGGGCGGCCGGCACCTCGAGCAGGTCGAGCAAGCTCGTCCACGGCGGGCTGCGCTACCTCCAAATGCTCGATTTCCACCTGGTGCACGAGGGCTTGGCCGAACGGGGCCTGCTGTTGCGGCGCCTTGCCCCCCACCTCGTCCGCCCGGTCCCTATCCTCTACCCGCTGCGCAGGCCTGTGCTCGAACGGGCCTACGTGGGGGCCGGGATCGCTCTTTACGACCTGCTGGGCGCCTCCACCGGCCGAGGCCGAGGCCTGCCGCGGCACCGTCACCTGGGCAAGCGGGCCACATTGGCGTCAGCGCCCTGCCTTCGCGCCAGCGCGCTGGCCGGCGCCGTCGTCTATTGGGACGCCCAGGTCGACGACGCCCGCTATGTGGTCGAGACCGTCCGCACGGCCGCTTCCCACGGGGTGGTGCCGCTCAACCGGGCCGCGGTGACGGCGTTCAGCTTCGGGGAGGGCCGGGTGACCGGGGCCGTGGTGCGCGACGAGGAGACCGGGGCCGAGCACGCCGTCCGGGCACGGGTCACGATCTCGGCCACCGGTGCCTGGACCGAACAAACCGAGGCGCTGGCCGGCCGGGGCCGAGCCGTGCAGGTGAGGCCGTCCAAGGGCGCCCACATCCTCGTGCGCCGGGAAAAGCTCGCCTCCGCCACTGGGATGGTCCTGCGCACTGACCGCAGTGTGCTGTTCGTGCTGCCCTGGGGGGAGCACTGGTTGATAGGGACCACCGATACCGACTGGCCCTACGCCAAGGCGCGGCCTCTGGCGAGCGCGGCGGACGTCGGCTACATCCTCTCCGAGCTCAACGCGGTGCTCGAGCGCCCCCTGTCGAAGGACGACGTGGAGGCCACCTACGCCGGGCTCCGCCCCCTCATCGCCGGTTCCGGGGTGGTGCGGGGCCCCGGCGAGGGCCGCAAGGACCTCCCTACGACCAAGCTCTCGCGCGAGCACGTAGTGAGCCGGCCGCTCCCCGGCCTGGTCGTGGTGTCGGGTGGAAAGTACACGACGTACCGGGTCATGGCCGCCGACGCCGTCGACGCGGCCGTCGCGGAAGGCCGGTTCCATGCGCTCGCCTGCCGCACGGCGGCGGTACCCCTCCTCGGGGCGCAGGGATGGGCAGGGGCGTGGGACGCTCGGGCGGCGGCAGCCCGGGAAGCGCGAGTGCCGCTACCAGAGATGGAGCGCCTGATGGGCCGCTACGGCACGCTGGTGCCCGAACTGGTGGAGGAGCTCGCCGCCCACCCAGCGTGGCACCAACGGCTGGCAGGGACCGCCTACCTGAAGGTCGAAGTAGCCTACGCCGTCACCCACGAAGGTGCCCGCCACCTTGACGACGTCTTGGCGCGCCGGACGCGCCTTGCCATGGGGCCTGTGGACGAGGCGGTGGCGGCGGCACCCGAAGCGGCAGAGGTCATGGCGCCGTTGCTCGGCTGGGACCGGGCCACCATTTCCTCCGAAGTCGACGACTACTGCCTCCAGGCCCAGCTCGTCCGGCGAGTGGCCCTCGAAGCCCAAGACGACGGCGCTGCCGCCCGGCTGGCGGACGCCACCCCGGCCAGGTTGCCGGTCCCGTGAGCTCAGCAGGATCTCTGCCAGACGAGCGCCTTGGCCAGTGCCCCCCATTCGTAGACGACCCCGTAGGCCCATCCGGCCAGGGACGGCCGGGCTGCCACCACCTTCACCGTGCCGCCGAAGCAGCGTTTTATGCGCAGGCGCGCCCGGGTCGCCTGGGGGACCGAGCTCACGACGATGAGGCTGTCCCAGTGGTGCAGGCGGGCCTGCTCGGCCGCGTAGCGAGCCTCCCCCTGGGTGCTGAAGGGGTCGGGGCGGAAGCACTGCACCCGGACCCCGGGCACTGCTACCCGGGGGCAGCGCCACCGCACCGACGGGACCGAGATCAACATGACGGGGGCGGCGTGCTCTTTGGCTAGCTGGAGAGCGACCCGCAAGCGCGGGCCGGGGCCGCCGAGGACCACGATGGCGTCGGCATGCGCCCCCTCGAGAGGGTCCTGGGCCGGCCAGACGAAAAGCTTGGCGCTCAGCGCCGCCACCAAGGCCACGACCAGGCCGCCCGCAGCCCAGAAGGACCTCCGCCTTTTCCGACTCAGCACCGCCAAGATCCTTGCCGCCCCGAGGTGGCCAGGGCCAGTCCTATCCGGTCCTGGTAGCCTAGGGTAGGCGGCAGGACGGAGCGTGGGACGGAGCGCGGAGCGCGGCACGGGTGCGAGTGGTACGGAGGGAAAGGGAAGGAGCGTGGCCGTGGACGACGCCGAGATCGTGCGCCGGATCGGGGAGCTGGCCGAGCACGAACGGTCCCTGGAGGGCTTTCACGAAGGCGACAACAGGCCTCCCGAGGAGTTGGAGGAGCTCCACCGGATCGAAGTCACCCTCGACCAGTGCTGGGACCTGTTGCGCCAGCGCCGGGCCCGCCGGGCCGCCGGGCAGGACCCGGACGAGGTGAGCGTACGCCCCGAAAGCGTCGTCGAGGGCTACCGGCAGTAACCCGCGGGCCAGCTAACGACGTGGCTGGGGGCCACCGCGCCACCGCGGGCCAAGGTGCCGGCAACGGGGGGAAGGGCGCCCGATAGTGGTGGCCCGACTTGGCGCACCTGTGGCCGGCCACACGCGCCGGCGGCTGGTCGAAGGGGTATTACTGCGCCCATGAGCGATGAGGGGATCAGGGGCCGCCTGAGCGCCGAGCAGGACGGGCTCGACCAGGCGCGCCGAGGGATCCTTGCCGGTGAGGACATGGGCGAGGGCGAGGGCGGCTCGACCGAAGAGCTTTCGGCCCTCGACCCGCACCCGCCCGGCGTCGCGACCGGAACCTCCACCATAGAGATGGACCAATCGCTCCTGGAGCAGGTCCAGCACGGCCTCGACGAGGTCGACGCGGCCTTGGCCCGTCTGGACGAAGGCACTTACGGGCTCTGCGAAGCGTGTGGCCAGCCCATCGAGGAAGAGCGGCTCGAGGCCGCGCCGGCGGCGCGCTACTGCCTGCGCCACCAAGAGGCCGCGTCGCGGGGCGCACCAGGGGGAGCGAGGGTGGGCCTCGCCCCGGGGAGCCTCGGCCCGGTAGGGGAGGGGGCGCCGGAGGTCGAGGATGAAGGCCCCGAGGGGGGCCTACTCGAGGGCCCCGAGAGGCGGTAGACAGGGGCCATGCCTGCTGCCTGCCCTGCACCGGATGGCTCGAGCCCGAAGACTCAGAGCTTCGACGGGCCCCCGCCCATATGCATCGACACCGACCACAGGTACGCCGCCGAGATGGTCACGTCGAAAGGCGCTGTGGTCATGGCCCTCGAACCCGCCGCGGCGCCGAAGACGGTGAACAATTTCGTGTTCCTCGCCAGGTACCACTACTTCGACGGCGTCGCCTTCCACCGCATCGTCCCTGGCTTTGTCGTGCAGGGCGGCGACCCGACCGGCACCGGGACGGGAGGCCCGGGTTACCGCTTCGACGATGAGCTGCCAAAGCCCGGCCGCTACGAGCTCGGCTCGTTGGCCATGGCCAACGCGGGGCCGAACACCAACGGCAGCCAGTTCTTCGTCATAAGCGGGCCGAGCGGGGTGCGGTTGCCCCCCCAGTACTCGTTGTTCGGCAAGGTCGTAAAGGGCATGGACGTGGTGGCTAGCATCGATGCCGCCGGCACCGCTTCCGGCCGACCCCGCGAGCGCGTGACCATCGACTCGGTGACCATCGCAGAGAGCGAATAAATACGCCTTTCAGGGGGTCACACGCAAGCTCAGCGTTGTACAGAGTTTCAGGGCGACCTTAGGCCGTTCACAGGTAGCCCGGCTTCACTGGGGAGAAGGAATAGACGATGGGATTGTTGGAGCGGAGGAAGCGATGAGCGACGGAGGGTTCGCGCCCGACCAACCAGAGACGGCACAGGCCGGGGGCACGGCACAGGCCGGGGGCACCGCACAGGCCGGGGGCACGGCACAGTGGCCGCCGGCGGGCCCGTCCGGCTCCGCTTGGCCACCGGCCGGCGACCGAGGTGGGCAAGGCCTGAACACCAGCCCTGGGCACGGCGGGCCTGCCTATCCTGGGCCTGCCTACCCTGGGCCGGCCTACCCGGGGGCGGCTCCTGGGCTGGCCTACCCGGGGGCGCCTCATCCGCCCGGTGCGACGCCCCAGCCCGAACCGGACGCTCCTGATGGCGGCCCCGGCTACCGTCGTTTCGCCGCCGGCTACGGGGACCAGCCGTACTCGCCCTGGGGGCAGGGTTACGGCGGCCCGCGCCGCCCGGGCAGGACCCCGCGAGGGCGGGCGCTGCGCTCGGCCGCTGGCGTCCTAGTCGTCGCCGCGGCGGCGATAGCGGGAGCCGGGGTGAGCCGTGCCATTTGGCCCAACACGCCTTCTGCGAACGCCGTACCCCCGGCGGTGACGGACCCGGCCGGCAACGGGGGGACGGGCGGTAGCGGGGGCTCGGGGAGCTTCACCTTCCCCTTCGGCGGCACGCAAGGCGGCGGCACCCAGGGCAGCGGTCCCTCCGGTGAAGGGGCGGGCGGCCCTTCAGACGTCTCCGCCATCGCCAGACTGGTCGACCCCGCAGTGGTCGACATCAATGTGATCTTCAACTACAACTCGGCCGAGGGAGCGGGCACGGGCATCGTCCTTACCTCCAACGGCCTGGTGCTCACCAACAACCACGTGATTGACGAAGCCACCAAGGTGAGCGTGACGGACGTCGGCAACGGCAGGACCTATCCTGCGACCATCGTGGGCTACGACAACACCCACGACGTCGCCCTCTTGCAACTCCAAGGCGCGTCCGGCCTCAAGACCGCCAAGACCTCCGCCGCGGCCCCTTCTGTCGGCGAGGCCGTAGTAGCGATCGGCAACGCTGGCGGCACCGGCGGCACCCCTACGAGCGCCGGTGGCTCGATAACAGCGCTCGACCACTCGATCGAGGCATCAGACTCGCTCACCGCCAGCGACGAGAAGCTCTCGGGCCTGATCGAGGTGAACGCGAACGTCGAGTCAGGTGACTCGGGAGGACCTCTCGTCAACGCGTCCGGCGAGGTAATAGGGATGGACACCGCGGCTTCCGCCGGTTTCGCCTTCTCTTCCCAGGGTAACCAGGGCTTTGCCATCCCCATTGCCCAGGCGATGGAGATAGCCCGTCAGATCGGGTCCGGTAAGGGGAACTCGACCGTCCATGTGGGCCCGACAGCTTTCCTAGGAGTCGAGCTGCAACCGGAAGGTACTAGCCAAACGCCTTTCGGGGGCAACTCTTCCTTCGGCGGCGGCGGCTCAGCGGCGACTTCCAACGGTCTTCAGGTCGCGGGGACGGTACCAGGCACCCCGGCCCATAAGGCCGGCATCGCAGTGGGCGACGTGATCACGACCTTCGACGGCAAGCACGTGTCCTCGGACACCGGCCTGACCCACATGCTGGTCCGTTACCACCCGGGCCAAAAAGTCACCATCGGATGGGTCACGAGCTCTGGCCTGAGGCACTCGGCAACACTTAGCCTGGCGAGCGGGCCGCCCTCTTAGCCCTTGGATCCACCAGGCGGCGCCTTGCCCCGAGGGCCGGCAGGGCATTCGCCTGACCGGGCCTGCGGGCACCTGCCTGGCTAGGGGCGGCGAGCATGTGCCTGGCCGGGGGCGGCGAGCACATGGCGCACCCGCTCCGCGATGTCGTACGCTCCCGCCCCCGAGACCTCGTGCTCCCAGACCCTCAGGACCCGCCAGCCGGCTGCTTCCAAGGCCATGTCGGTCTCTTGGTCGCGGCGGCGGTTGCGAGCTATCTTGCCGGGCCAGTACCAACCGTTGACCTCGTGCCGGCGGCGCCCATGGTCAGGGCACCCGTGCCAGAAGCAACCGTCCACGAACACGGCCAACCGGGCCGGCCCGAACACGATGTCGGCCTTGCGGCACAGCCCGGCGACGGGCGCCCTGTGCACCCGGTAGCGCAGGCCGAGAGAATGGAGGGCTCGGCGCAAGGCCAGTTCGGGCCCGGTCCCCTCGCGCCGCTGCTCGCTCATCCGCTTGCGTACGGCTTCGCTCGAAGCGAAGGGCTGGCGCCAGCGCTCGGGCATGTGCCCTCACCCTAGCGCGGGGAGCTTGACCTCAA
Source organism: Acidimicrobiales bacterium (assembly GCA_050744045.1). Lineage (GTDB taxonomy): Bacteria > Actinomycetota > Acidimicrobiia > Acidimicrobiales > Palsa-688 > JBOGGK01. The sequence continues at coordinate 15,765 of JBOGGK010000511.1, forward strand.
GCAAGCAGACCAGCCCGGGCGCGGCGCTCCCTCGTGCTCTGCAACACGATGATCGCCATGTCGTCGGGAGGGCCGCCAGCTTGGTGCTCGATCACAGCTAACTCGACCCGCCGAGCCACCGAGGCTGCATGGCCACCGGCACACCTCGGTAGCACGTCGGCCAAGCCCTCGGTCCCGAAAAGGTCGCCATTGGGGTTACGAGCTTCGATGATGCCGTCGGTGTAAGCGACCAGCACGTCGCCGGGACACAGGACGAACCGGCGCTCCTCCAGGCTGATGTCGGGCACTACGCCGAGGAGGGTCCCCTCGGCTATGATCGGTTCGACCTCACCTTCAGCTCGCAGCACAAGCGGGTACGGGTGCCCGCCGTTAGCGAGGTTGACCTCTATGTCGTCACCTTTCGGCCGTAGTTCAGCATAAACGGCGGTGCAGAACTTCTCCTGGAGGTCGAAGGCCATCAAGGTGCCGTTCAGTTGGGCCAGAAGGTGAGCCGGGGAGCACTCCTGCGAAGCCAGGGCACGCGCCGCGTACCGGGCGATGCCGGTCAGGGCGGCGGCTTCTGCGCCGACGCCGGTGACGTCGCCGAGCAGCAAACCCCAGCATCCCGGCCGGACTTCGAACAGGTCGTAAAAATCCCCACCAACTTGGACCGCTGAGGCCGCCGGCCGGTAGCGGGCGGCTATCTCGAGCCCCGGGATCTCGGGCAATACCGGCGGTAACAGGGTCTGTTGGAGCGCACGCGCCACGCGCGCCCGCTCCTGGAAGACAGAAAGGTTGTCGAGGCTCGCCCCCAGGTGGGCAGCCAGTCCCTGGGCTAGGTCCTCTTCGCGCTTGCCAAACGCATGGGGTCGATGGTGAGCGATGAAAAGTACGCCTAAGACGTCGCCGTAGCGCGCCCTTGCGGGGGCACCTATCCAACTGCGCAACGAGCGACCGTCCGAAAGGCGGCCATAGTTGAGGTGGCCGGCGTCCCATCCCGCATCCCATTGTGCGACGTCGTCGAGGCGTAAGGGGGTGACCCTCCACAAGGCACCGGCCAACAACGGCACCCGGGCCGGCTCGGGCGCCTCCACGACCATTCCCGGGTCAGACGCGAGCACAGGACCAGCAAAAGTGAGGCTCTCGGCCGGCACGAACATGGCAAGCGGCGCCCCGGTGAGCTCGCGGGCAACCTGGGTGACGCCGCGCGCCACATCTTCCGCGTCGAGTTGAGCGGCCAGCGCCCCAAGTCTGGCCACCGTGGCCTCCAAGCGGTCGCGTTCGGCAGTGAGCCGCGTTACGGCCAGTTCGGCCGCTTTGAGCCGGGCGTCGGTATCGCCTTGCGCACCCGGTGTTCCATGGGCGGGTTGCGCGACGATCCCGGCCGTTCCCCAAGGAGCCGTCAAGATGACTGCCCCCTATGGCCAGGGGCTCTGCTATCAGCTGGAAGCCGTGCACCCTCATTGACAGGAGGGGGGGCGCTACCATTGGCAGGAAGGGGGGTGCCCTGCCTAGAGAAGGCGGAGCGGCCGGCGGGGCATGGGCATAGCGCGCAAGCCCGGTTTGCACCGACCCGAACAGTCCTTGCCGGGTACAGTCCGCTCCCTCCCTTCGCCTCAAAACCCATCGCAGCGTCTACCAAGGAGTTATCGGCGCCTGCAGGGGCGAACAGTAGCTGCGGTAGCCACGTCGGGCCGGCCTCAGCGACGGCAGCAGCGCCGCTGGCCGGGAGGGCAGTGGTCGCCGCCGGTGGCAGTGCGGGTATGGCGACCAAGGACGGTCCCAGAAAACACCAATGGCGCCCCGTGGGGGCGCCATCGGCGGAGCAGATCGAGCGGCGGATCTCGGATCCGCTCTGCGGAGCAGGCGGCGGGTTCCCGCTCCGGGGATGAAGAGTACACGTTGATCCCGGCGTTGCCAAGTAGCGAGGTGACGTTTTGTCGCTGCTTTTGCATTTCCGGGCCGCTAACGTCTCCGAAATGAGCCCTTCGCGCCTTTTCGAGACCCGCTCCACCACTATTCGTGGCGCCGCGTAGCTGGTGAGTGTCAGAAATGTGGCCGCCCGGGCTACTCTTCGGGGGTTCGGCGTGATGGGCAGCGGGAGGGCAGCCCGACCGCGGCGCCTCCTGAGCCTCGAGGCAAGGCGCGCGAGGGGCGGAGCGCTGCCCGTCCTAAGCGCTTGCCCGTTTGCGACGACCTGCGCTCGTCCCCTTTGCGCGTCCGGACCTGCCTGGCGAGCGCCTTGGCGCCAGCGGCACCGGGCCGGGCAGATCTCGTGTGCCGACGCCGGCGGGGGCAGATGCCCCTGGGCACCCTGGCCCAACATTGGCCCGGCAACACTGCGTCCCGGCATTGTCGGGAAAGTACGTGCCTCCGCTCACGACCACGACGTCGCGGCCCTGAGCCGCAAGGGTGTCGGCTAAACGCTGCGCGCAGCAGAAAAGGTTAAAGCTGGACCAGGCGACGGCTCTTGCTGCCGCCGTGTACTTCGCTGTCGGATGCGGATTGGCAAGTCCTTGGGCCGTGGCCTGCCCTGCCTGCCCAGCTAGCTCCGGCGCCTCCGCGGCCAGGAACTCGACGACGCGATGCTCGGCAGCCGCGTTCCCTGGCCGGGCCGGCCTGGGGGCTGGGCCTCCCGAGAACCACTCCTGCAACCCTTCATCCATCAATACCTCCGGTCCTTTCGCCCGGGTGGAGCGCCACCTGGTCGATGTGTGGCAGGTCGAGCGGCGAAGCCCGTCTGTGCCTCTCCGAACTATCGGCAACGGATCCCGTTAGTTGACGACATCGTCCGCGCGGGGCCCGAAACGGACGCCCGCCAGGCAACACTGACCGTTATCGAGCCCAGCTACACGCCTCTGAACTGGGCTTATGCCGTTTGGTAGCATGACCGTAATGCTTCATCCCGCGAGCGTCGTACAGAGGCAGTACATCAGCTTCCCAAGCTGAGAACGCGGGTTCGATTCCCGTCGCTCGCTCCCGACTTGTTCCACCTAATCAAGGAACCTATGCAATTGGCCGTGCCAGATGTCGCCCGGCCAACCGGGCGATGGGGGCCATCCCGGGCGTCGCTATTGTCAGCGTGGTCCACCGCCGGCCTGGCCGCTCAGGCCATCGGTGCGGAACGTCGACGGGAGCAGAGAGCACCCCTTTCACGAGGGGGGTTTTTACCACTCGCTGACATCGGCCGGGGAGCTTTGTCGTCGGCGTCGGGATGCGCGCGCGAATTTACAAAGCTGCGCTCCATCGGGAGAGAAATCCCGGCGAGGAGGCTGCTAGTGCGTCGGGGCATGGCGGCGGACCAGGCCGCCTGCCCCCAACAAGGTGGCTGGGGACGGCAGGGAAGTGACTATTGCGTGGAACATCTTGCGTGCAGCTGAGCTCAGGCGCTCGGCAACTGGTGCAGGCGGGACGCCATCAAAGGCACCCTTTCACCCGGTCCGTGAGCGCTCGCCCTTTGCGCCGTGACCGGCGCTAGAGTTTGTAGCCGATCGAACGGAGGAGGTCCTTCCGCTCGGTAACGTCTTCGTCAGTCTCCACGCCGAGAGGTGGCTCGCCGTCCACCACGCCGAGTATGGCGCGCCCCTGCTCGGTGGCGGCCACCACGACAGATAGGGGGTTGGCGGTGGCGCAGTAAATCCTGCACACCTCGGGCACCTGCTTGATGGCGTTAAGGATGTTGAGAGGGAAGGCGTCCTGCAGGAAAACGATGAAGGCGTGCCCGGCGCCGATGCCGAGGGCGTTCTTGGTGGCCAGTTCCACTAGGGCGCCCTCGTTGCCCGAACGGCGCACGAGCCGGCGCCCCGAAGCTTCACAAAAGGCGAGGCCGAAACGGATGTGGGGCGATGTGCCTACCAAGGCCTCGTGCATGTCCTCCACCGTCTTTATGAAATGGCTCTGTCCGAGCACCAGGTTGAGCTGGCCGGGGTTGTCAACGGGTACCAGGAGAAGTTCCACCCGTCCATACTGCCTCGGGGGGCGGGTCGCCGGCCACGTGCCTGCTTCTTGCCGGGACGCCGGGCCCCGGTCTGCTTTTGGCTTCCCGACCCGCCCGCGACAAGTCCACCAGGCCCAGGGTCCAAAGGGCAGCCGTCGCGCCGGCCTCCCCGTGGCGGTCACACCCGCCTCGTAGCCTTGGGGCAGTGCTACACCTCCATCGCTCCGCTCGAGCCGACTACCTGGCCGACGCCCTCAGCGACGTGCTGGCCAACCCCTTGGTCGACCCGATGGCGCGCGAGGTCGTCGCCGTCCCGACCCGCGGCGTGGAGCGTTGGCTGAGCCAGCGGCTGAGCCAGCGATTGGGAGCGGGGGCTGCCCTAGGCGACGGTGTCTGCGCCAACATCGACTGGCCGTTCCCCGGCGCTCTGGTAGTGACGGCGGTAGCGGCCGCCTTCGGCCCAGCCCCCGCGGGCATGGAGCCGCCTTGGGTGGACGCAGATCCCGACCCCTGGTCGCCCCGAAGCTCAGTATGGGCGTTGCTGGAGGTGGTGGACGAGCACCTGGGAGACCCGTCGCTGGCCCCCCTGGAGGCGCACCTGCGAGCGGCGTCCCCTTCAGGGCCCGGGCCGGTCCCCCGCCGCTTCACCACGGTCCGTCACCTGGCAGACCTGTTCGACCGCTACGCGGTGCACCGGCCGGACATGCTGCTGGCCTGGGCCCGTGCCGGGAGCACCGCCTCCGCGGCAGAGCCGGGGCGGGGACAGGGCGCCGCCTGGCAGGCCGAGCTCTGGCGACTACTCCGCCAAATGCTGGGTACGCCGAGCCTGGCGGAGCGGCTGGAGGAGGCCCCGGCTCGCTTGGAGGCACGGCCCGAGCTGCTGGCCCCCCTCCCCGAAAGGCTCTCCTGCTTCGGGCTGACCCGGCTCCCCTCCAGCCACCTGAGGATCCTGCGCGCCATCGCCGCGCACCGAGACGTCCACCTTTTCCTCCTCCACCCCTCAGCCAACCTGTGGGACAGTGTCTCCGCACTAGCGTTGAAGTGCTCGTCAGGCGGGCGGTGGCCGCCCGCCGCGCTCCTGCGGCGCGACGACCCGACGGCCGAGCTGCCAGAAAACCCGCTGCTCCGTTCCTGGGGGCGGGACGCCCGCGAGATGCAACTGGTGCTGGCTTCCCAGGGGGTCGGCGGAGGAGAGCGCAGGCTCGTAGAGGGCACTCCGCACACCCTGCTCGGGCTGATCCAAGCAGACATAAGGGCAGACCGCCGCCCGCCCGGCCCACCACCGGGCGGGCAAGCCGACCGACGTCCTGCGCTGACCGCTTCTGACCGCAGCCTGCAGGTCCACTCCTGTCACGGGCGGGCGCGCCAAGTGGAGGTGGCCCGCGAAGCAGTCCTGCACCTCCTGGCCGAAGACCCCACGCTGGAGCCACGCGACGTGATCGTTATGTGCCCAGACATCGAGACATTCGCGCCACTGGTCAACGCCACCTTCGGGCCCGCCGGCCTCTCGGGCGCGCCCGAGCTGCGCGCCCGGTTAGCCGACCGGTCCTTGCGCCAGACCAACCCCCTCCTGGCCGTGGCCGCCCACCTGCTCGAGTTGGCGGGGAGCCGCGTGAGCGCTACCCAGGTGCTCGACTTGGCATCGCGCGAGGCGGTGTGCCGGCGCTTCGACCTGGACGAAGATGCCCTTTCGCGGATCGAGCGGTGGCTCTCGGCAACAGGGGTCCGCTGGGGCTTGGACGCCGAGCACCGGGCCCCTTGGCACCTTGACCGCCTGGCGGCATCGACGTGGCGGGCGGGGATCGACCGCCTGTTGCTCGGCGTCGCCATGGGCGACGAGGGAGCGGTCTTCGGTGGCGCACTGCCTTTCGGGGACATGACCGCTGACGGCATCGAACTGGCCGGGCGCCTGGCCGAGCTGGTGGACCGGCTGCGCACCACTCTCGACCAGCTCTCGCAGCCTCAGACCGTGCAGGAGTGGGTGGCGGCCCTACTAGCCGGGACCGCCCGCCTGGCATGCCCCGCAGCGGACCAGAGCTGGCAAGCCGAGCAGCTTCGCCGGACCTTGGAGGACGTCGTGCAGTCAACTTCCCCGTTACGGGCCCTCCGACCTGAGGGCGGCCCACTGCTCGACGTGGCGGAGGCTCGCGCCCTCCTGGCCGATTGCTTACGGGGCCGGCCGACCCGGGCCAACTTCCGTACCGGCGACACGACGATCTGCACTCTGGTGCCCATGCGCTCGGTACCACACCGGGTGGTCTGCCTCCTGGGCCTTGACGATGGCACCTTCCCCCGGCCCCGCGAGCGCGACGGCGACGACCTGCTGCTGGCTACGCCGCTGGTCGGCGACCGGGACGTCCCGAGCGAGGACCGCCAATTGTTGCTCGACGCGCTTCTCGCGGCCACCCAGCACCTCGTCATCACCTACGAGGGGCGCGACCAGCACCTCAACCAGCCGCGCCCGCCATCGGTACCCGTGGCCGAACTGCTGGACCAGGTCGACCGGACGGTACGCCTGGAAGGCTCCACCCGCCCCGCCCGCCAAGCTGTCCTCGTCGAGCACCCCTTGCAGGCTTTCGACCCCCGCAATTACGCCCCAGGGCAGCTCTGCGGGGAAGGGCCCTGGCGCTTCGACCAGCTCAACCTGGCCGGCGCAAAGGCGTCGGCAGGTGAAAAGGTGGCCCGCCGGCCGTTCCTCGGGGGGCCGCTGCCCGCCCTCGACGGCCCCACCGTCCAGCTCAGCGCACTCGTCCGTTTCTTGGAGCACCCTGTAAGGGCTTTCTTGAGGGAGCGCCTGGGCTATTACGCCGGCGACTTCCCCCAACCGCTCCAGGACTCCTTGCCCTTGGAGCTGAGCCCCCTGGAGCGATGGTCGGTGGGCGACCGGCTGCTCGCGACGAGGATGGCGAGGGCGAGCCTGGACCAGGCCGTTATTGCCGAAAGGGCCAGAGGACTCCTGCCCCCTGGGCCGGCGGGAGAAGCCGCCCTCGCCGAAGTCCTCGCCGTGGTGCGCAGCATCTGTGCGGAGGTGGATCAGCTGGGTTGCACCAAGGCTGCGGGCGCTCCCATCGAGGCCAACGTGATGCTGCCCGACGGCCGGTCATTGGTCGGCACGGTCCCCGGTGTCCACGGCCGTACCATCCTGCGCTGCACCTATTCCAAGTTGGGGCCGAAGCACCGCTTGAGGGCGTGGGCGCAGTTCCTCGCCCTGAGCGCTGCTCACCCGGCTCTCGCCCCCGAGGCGGTGACGATCGGGCAGGCCGAGGGGAGCACCGGCGAGCGGCCCCGCCTATGCACCCAAAAGCTGCTCCCCCTGGCCGGCGGCCGAGAAGCGACGGGGGGCGCAGCCATGGCGTCGCTCGCGGTCCTGGTGGACCTGTTCGACCGAGGCATGCGCGAGCCACTGCACCTCTACTGCGCCACCTCGGCGGCATGGGCGCAGGCCGCCACCCGGCCGGAGCTGGGGGATGACCCCTTCGCCAAAGCTAACCAAAAGTGGGCTTCCGACTTCGACGAGCGCCAGGGAGAGGGCAAGGAGCCTGAGCACATTGCCGTACTCGGGAGCTCGGTGGCGTTCGACCAACTCCTGGAGTGCGCTCCCGCCGACGGCGAGGGTGGCCCTGGGTGGCCGATGTCGCAACCCACCCGTTTCGGCCGCCTGGCCACCCGCCTCTGGGAGCCGCTGCTGGCGCACGAGGACCTGCGCGAGAGGTGACCAGCCCTGCGCAGCCAATGGGCCGTTTCGATCTCTGCGGCCCGCTCCCCGGCCCCGGGGTCACCCTATTGGAGGCGAGCGCGGGCACCGGCAAGACGTTCACGATCGCAGGGCTCGTTACCCGTCTCGTGGCGGAAGACGTGGTGCCTCTGTCGCAAATCCTGGTCGTGACGTTCACCCGCATGGCGACAGGCGAACTGAGGGACCGTGTGCGGACCGGGCTCGCCACCGCTGAGCTTGCCCTCGAGCGGCTCATGAGCTCGGGGGAAGCACCGCCCGAAGACGACGACGTCTTGGCGCTGCTTGCCGCGGATAGGGCGTCGGTCCCCGACCGCCGGCGACGACTAGCCGATGCACTGGCAGATTTCGACAGCGCCACGATCACGACGACCCACGGCTTTTGCCATATGGTGCTCGCCGCCCTCGGGGTATGGGGGGAGGTAGCCCCTGGTGCGAGCCTCCTAGAAGACCCCACGGACCTGGTCGAAGAGGTGGTAGACGACCTTTTCGCCCGCCACATGTTGATCTCGGGAGATCTGCCCTTCCGGCGGAGAGACGCCGTTGGGGCGGGCAAGGAGGCAGTCTTCAACCCCGGCACCGCCCTAGCACCGCGGGCGGACAGGAGCGATAACACCACGTCGGGATTGCGCCGCCGGCTGGCCGAAGGCACGCGTCGGGAGGTGTCCCGCCGGCTCCTCGACGCCAACTTGCTGACCTACGACGACCTCTTGGTGCGGCTGGAAAAGGCCTTGTCCGATCCGGTGCGAGGCGCGACTGCCTGCGCCCGCCTCCGCCATCGCTACCGCGCTGTGCTGGTGGACGAGTTCCAGGACACCGACCTGGTCCAGTGGGAGATCGTACGCCGTGCCTTCGCCAGTGACTCCCCCGGCTGTGTCGGGGGCCACGGCAACGGCGACGGCGACGGCCCGCCAGAAAGGGAGGGGGACGGCACCGCCACCAGGTTGGTGCTGATCGGGGACCCCAAACAAGCTGTCTACTCGTTCCGGGGGGCCGACGTGCACGCCTACCTGGCCGCCGCCCGTGCGGCCCCGGCTGGCCAGCGCTCCACTCTGGACGAGAACTGGCGCTCCGACGCCGGCCTGCTGAAAGCGTACGACGCCCTGCTGAGCCCTCTGCACCTCGGTCATCCCGGGATCGAGTACCGCCCGGCGCGCGCGGCCCCCGCTCACCGCCTCCCTGGACTGAGCGGTGCGCCGGTCGCGGCGCCGCTGCGGGCCCGCCTGGTCAGCCGGTCAGGCCGGCGGCTCCACCACACCCGCTCCGGCCTCGTCCAAAAGGACGCGGCCCTCAAGTGGGTAGCCGAAGACTTGGCTAGCGATGTGGTGGAGCTGTTGAGCTCCGGCGCCGAGCTGTTGCGCGGTGGCTCCGGCCAGGCCACTCCCGAGCCGGGCTCAGCCTTATGGCCCCGTCCCGTAGGCCCCCAGGACATCGGCGTACTGGTACGTACAAACCGCCAAGCCACGGTCGTGCAAACGGCCCTACGTGCCGCCGGCGTCCCCGTAGTGGTCGCGGGAGCGCAAAGCGTACTATCAACGCCCGCCGCCCGAGACTGGGCGACGCTCCTGAACGCGCTGGAGCAGCCGGCATCGCGCCCCTTGGCGGTAGCCACCGGGCTCACCGCCTTTCTCGGTATGACCGGCGACCAGCTGGCCACCGCGGACGACCGCGAGTGGGAGGCCTTGCACGCCAAGCTTCACGAATGGGGGGCGCTGGCCAGGCGCAGCGGGGTGGCGACCATGTTCGCCAACGCCAGCGTGAGCGAACGGCTCCCCGAGCGCTTGCTCTCGGAGGCAGACGGCGAACGTCGCCTCACCGACCTCACCCACATTGCCGAGCTGCTCCATGCCGAAGCGATGAGCGGCCAACTCGGCCTGGCAGCGTTACGGGCATGGTTGGCACGGCGCACAGGCGAAGAAAGTCCCGAAAGCGGCGAAGAAGAACAACGGAGCCGGCGCCTCGACTCCGACGCCGCCGCGGTCCAGGTGCTCACCGTCCACCGGGCAAAGGGCCTCGAGTTCCCGGTCGTCTACTGCCCGTACCTCTGGGACGGCGCCGCCCGGGACCGTTTCGGGCAACCGGTGGTCTTCCACGACGCCTCTGGCGACGAAGAGCGCAAGCTCGACGTAGGCGGGGAAAAAGGCGACTGCACTTATCAAAGCCACTTCGCGGCCTGCCAGGCGGAGAAACGGGGCGAGGACCTGCGCCACCTCTATGTCGCCCTCACGAGGGCCAAGCACCAGACGGTGCTGTGGTGGGCACCGGCCCGCAGTTGCCAGCACTCGGCCCTGGGGCGGTTGTTGCTCAGCAAGGACGCCGAGGGCGACGTGGCGGCAAACGGCAGGCCAGGCGAACCCAAAGACCCCGAGGTGGCCGCTGCTTTTGAGCGGGTGGCGAGGCGCGCCCCCGGGCTGGTGAGCGTCGAGCGTGCCCTTGGGGGCACGGGCCAGCTCTGGTGCCCTCAGCCACCAGCAGTCACTGCGGAGGCGTTGGAGGCTGCACGTTTCGAGCGCGTCCTCGATGCCGGTTGGCGGCGCTTCTCCTACACGAGCATCACCGCTGGCGCGCACACCTACCAGGGCCCGGCCGAGCTTGTCAGCAGCGAGCCGGAGGAGCCGGGCACTACAGATGAGCCGTTAGCTGCGGCCCTGGTAGCCGGCGAGCGCCTACCGGACGGCGGCGAGGTGCTCGCGGCCGGCGGCGAGGAAGAGCGCGCCCTGCGCTCGGTGCCTTCGTTGTTGTCCTCGGTCCCACCTGGGGCGGCAACGGGGACCTTCGTGCACGCCGTGCTAGAGAGGGCCGACTTCGCCGCGCCCGACCTCCGCTCCAATCTGGAGGACGCCGTGCAGGTTTTGCTGCCCCGCTACCCGGGCCAGGTCGAGGGCCTCGACGGGCTCGTGGCCGGGCTGGAAGCCGCCATAACCACGCCGCTCGGCTCGCTGGTGAGCGGCGCTCGGCTGGCGGACATCTGCCGGGCCGATCGGCTGGACGAGCTGAGCTTCGAGCTCACCCTGGCCGGCGGCGACGAGCCTCACGGTGGGGTCGTGGTCAGCGAATTGGCCGCGCTCTTCACGCGGCACAGCCCGCCAGGAGCACCTCTCGCCCCTTACGGGCAGACGTTGGCCGGCGCTGCGGTGCCACCTACGTTGCGCGGTTACCTGACCGGGAGCCTCGACATGGTGTTCCGCCGGCGGTGGCCCAATGGCTCCATGAAGTACTTCGTCGTCGACTACAAGACCAACTGGCTCAGCCCGCCCGGAGAGGCCTTGACCGCATGGCACTACCGGCCCACCGTGCTGGGACGGGAGATGTGCCGGGCCCACTACCCGCTCCAGGCGCTGTTCTACCTCGTTGCCCTCCATAGGTACCTGCGTTGGCGCCTTCCCGGTTACGATCCCGCCGCCAACCTGGGAGGCTGCCTATACCTCTTTGTAAGAGGCATGCTCGGGCCGGCAGCGCCTCCCACCAGCGCCGGCCCCTGCGGCGTTTTTACTTGGAGGCCGCCAGTGGCCTTGGTCGAAGATGCTTCCAACCTCCTGAACGGCACAGCCAGGTAAGGGAGCCCGCATGGCACCCGACCCCCTGGGACCGGAACTGGTCTTGGGCCTGGACGGCGCTTCGCCGCTCGCCGCCTTCAACCGGGCAGGCGTGCTCGCCGCCGTCGACGTCCACGTCGCCCTGGTCCTTGCCCGCCTGGGCGGTGAAGCCGACCCACTGGTGCAACTGGCTGTCGCGCTCGCGGCACGGGCGCCGCGGGCCGGCCACGTGCTGGCCGACCTGGCCACGGCGGAGGCCACCGTGGTCACCGACGCACGGTGGGAAGGCGCCCAGTGGGAAGGCGGCAGCAGTCCTGACATCACCTCGTTGCCGTGGCCGCCGCTCGACAACTGGCTCCAGCGCTTGGCCCTCAGCGCGCTGGTGGCCGTGGAAAGCGATGGGCCGGGGACGGAGAGCGGGCCCGGGCAGGCCGCCTCCGCCCCCACCCGGCCGCTGCGCCTGGTCGGCACCTCGCTGTACCTCGACCGGTACTGGCGCGACGAGGGCCTGGTCGCCGCCGCCCTGGCGGCTCGGGCCGGGGCACGCCAGCTACCGGTCGACGAGGCCGTGCTCGATGACGGGTTGGCACGCCTGTTCCCTGAGGCTCCCGCCGGGCCGCAGGCTATGGCCGCGGTCACTTCCTTGCGCCGGCTTCTCAGCGTCGTCGTGGGGGGCCCCGGCACCGGCAAGACCACCACGGTGGCCAGGCTGCTGGCGCTGTTGCACGAGCAAGCAGCGGCCGCCGGGGCCCCACCCCCACTTGTGGCCCTCGCGGCACCAACGGGCAAAGCCGCGGCCCGGATGGCGGAAGCACTCCACGGCGAAGCACACCGGTTGGAGATCTCCCGAGACGCCCGGGAGCGTCTGTTGACCCTCGATGCCTCCACCATCCACCGCCTGCTCGGGCGCAATCCTGCCTCGGAGAGCCACTTCCGCCACGACCACAACAACCGGCTCCCTCACGACATCCTCGTCGTTGACGAGGCGTCCATGGTCTCGCTCCCGCTGATGGCGCGCCTGGTGGACGCGGTGCGCCCTGAGGCCAGGCTGGTGCTCATCGGGGACCACCAACAGCTGGCCTCGGTCGAGGCGGGCGCCGTGCTGGCCGACATCGTCGGGCCGGCGGGCCGGTACCCAATAGGGCACGGCCCCCGGCGGGCGGGCCCCGTGCCAAGCCCCGAAGAGACCTGGAAGCAAACCCGGCCGATCTCGTCGTGCATAACCGTGCTGTCGGCCAACCACCGGTTCGCTGGTCCCTTGGCCGAGTTGGCCGACGCGATAAGGGCCGGGGACAGCGACAGCGTGATCGCCCTCCTCTGCGCCAGCAGGGATGACCCCGGTGCTGCGCTCCACTGGTTCGACATCGACCTCGCCTCCGCCGAGCCCCCCGCTGCCGGGCCGGTACTGGAGGCGCTGGCCGAAACCGCTCGATCTCTGCTGCCCCTATTGCGAGCCGCCCGCGACGGAGATGCCGCCGCCGCGCTCGGCTCGCTCGGCCGCCTGCGCCTGCTCTGCGCCCACCGCTCCGGCCCCGCCGGGGCAAGCACCTGGAACATGCTGGTAGAGCGATGGCTAACCGGTGCAGAGGGAGGCCTGCCCGGCCCCCGTGCCCGCTCCTCGGCGTGGGCTGTGGGAAACGGGGCCGCCTCAGGGGCGGCCTCTGGCGGGCCTGAGTGGTACCCGGGGCGGCCCGTGGTCGTGACGGAGAACGACTACAGCCTCGGCCTGTTCAACGGGGACACCGGAGTAGCCATCAGCCGCGGCGAGGGCGGCGGCCTTACGGTCGCGTTCCAAAAGGGCACCTCCATAGTCACCGTCGCGCCCTCGCGCGTGGCCGCCATAGAGACGGCCTTCGCCATGACCGCGCACCGGGCTCAGGGTTCGGAGTTTGACGAGGTAGTGGTCCTGCTGCCGACGGCGTCACGGGTCCTGACCCGGGAGCTCCTCTACAC
>JBOGGK010000512.1:0-1596 GCA_050744045.1 Acidimicrobiales bacterium
GTTCTTCGTCGTCCTCGGCTTCATTGAGAGCCTCGGTGCCGATATTGCCCTGGCCAAACTGCGCGGCCTCAGCCCGCTGCGAACGGTCCTGTTCGGCGTCGGACAGCCCATGGCGCTCCTCTTGGCCGCGTGTCCAGCGGGTGTTTTGGCAGGGCTGGGTCTGACCAAGCTGTTGTCCACTTCGTCCCTCCAGGGCGGCACACCGATACCTTTGACCGAAGCGGCTTGCGTCACTGCAGTGTTGGCAGCCGCGGGTGGTGCTGTCGCGGTCCTGATCGCCTCATGGCGCACTCTTCGCAGAGATGTGGTCGAGCAGTGGCGATCCCGAAGGCACCGGCCCACTCCACGCTCCTGGACGCTCGATGTTGCCGTGCTCGTGGCGGCGATCGCCAGCGTCGCTGAGTTGAAGTTCGGCGGGGCGGCGTCGTCAGCAAGCCAAGGTGCGCTAGGCCTGATGGTTCCGGCGCTTTGCGGCATTGCCGTGGGAATCGTGGGGTCACGCCTCTTGCCTCCCGCTTGTCGCAGCCTGTACCGACGGACCCGCGAAGGCGGACGGCTCCCCGCATTCCTGGCGGTCCGGCAACTGGCTCGGCGTCGGGGTGGGGGCTGGCTGACGATGAGCCTGTGCGCGGGATTCTCGCTCGTCGCCTTCGCGGTCGCGACCTTCGCTGTCGGGCAGCACAACCGGTCCGAGGCTGCAAGCCTCGCGGTAGGAGCGAGCACCGTCTTTACGGTTGCACCACCTGCGGGCGCAAGTCTTGGTGCGCTGGTGAGCTCGGTGGACCCGACCGGCCACGCTGCTGCCGCGGTGGAGGAATATTCAGGGGCTGGAACGGTTTTTATCGCGGTCCAACCGTCCCGCTTCGCGGAGGTGGCCTCGTGGCCCGCCGGAGTGGATCAGGGGACGATCGACCGGCTGATGTCCGCCATAGATCCATCGGAGCACCCGCCGGTGACCATCGTCGGTGATGCGTTCAGAGTGGGTGTCGACGTGAACACGATCACGCACCCGGGCGAGGCGTTGGACGCGGACCTGGTCGTTCCGGGGACCGGCGTGGTCGAGGTGGACACGCTGGCCACGCTCATTCGGCCAGGCCGCCTCCTCACCGCTGAGACGCCCGTCTCCGGGTGCCCGTGCCGGTTACAGGGTCTTTCGATCGCTCCCCCCCATGGGTCCGGGGTCTCGGGCACCGTGACGCTCACGAGCATCCAGGTCCTGCGCGACGGCCATTGGGTGTCGATACCCGCGGGGCTCGTTCGCGTCGGCGCCTGGACGACCGCCAACCCCGGCTCCCATTTCGAAAGTGTCCGTCTTGTCCCACAGGGCACGAAATGGCGGTTCAAGCTTGGACAGCGCCAAAGTGCCTTCCTCGCCGTGGCCGACCGTCCCGACCCGTTGCCTGCGGTGACCGCTGGAACCAGATCTGGCTCGCGCTACGAGGCCACCGGCCTGGACGGCGCCCCACAAGCCCTAGTTTCGATCGGCCGAGTCCCCGCGGTGCCCGGATCACCGGCCGGCGGGTCGATCGTCGACTTGACCTACGCCCAGCTGGCGGCTGCTCACGGATCCGCCGCGGCAACCGACCAGGTCTGGGT
>JBOGGK010000513.1:0-11812 GCA_050744045.1 Acidimicrobiales bacterium
GTGCTGGACGGGGCCAAGAACATCGCCGGCGCCGAGGCCTGCGCCGCCGCGGTAGCCGAGGCGTTCGGCGATGGGCGTCCCCGGGTCATGGTGGCCGGCATGTTGAAAGGAAAGGATGCCCGGGACATGTTCCGGGCCCTCGACGCCGGGAAGGCTCGCCTCGTGGTCACCTGCCCACCTCCATCGCCCCGGGCGCAGCCGGCGGAGGACCTGGCGGAGGCGGCGCGCTCGTTCGGCTGCCGCTCGGTCGCCGCCGCCTCGGTCGCCGAAGCGCTCGAGGTGGCGCTTGCCGAGGCGGGCGACGACGAGCTAGTGCTGGTCACCGGGTCCCTCTACACGGTGGGCGAGGCCCGCGCCAGCCTCCATGCCCGGCTGGGCGCCGAGGCCTGAAGCCGGCGGGGGGACTGTTTTGCCCACGGGCCAGGGCTCCCCATCCGGCGGCCCGCGCACGGCCACCGGGGCCGACTAGCCTCGCTCGCTTGTGGGACAGCTGGAGACGACCCTGGTCATCTGCAAGCCCGATGCCGTCGCCCGGGGCCTCGTCGGTGAGATAATCGGGCGCTTGGAGCGCAAGGGCCTGCGCCTGGCGCGGGCCGAGCTGCGCAACCTCGACCAGGAGACCGCGGGGGCTCACTATCGCGAACACCGAGGCAAGCCCTTTTATGCCGGCCTCATCTCGCACATAACCGGGGGGCCGGTCCTGCTCGCGGTGGTAGAAGGGCCCGAGGGCACCTGGCAGGTCGTCCGCCAGATGATGGGGGCCACCGACCCGGCCCAGGCCGCCCCGGGCACCATCCGTGGTGACCTGGGGCTGTCCATCAGCGAGAACCTGGTCCACGGCAGCGACAGCGCCGAGGCGGCCCGCCGAGAGGTGGCACTGTTCTTCCCCCAACTGGCCCGCTCGTCGTGACGCTTTGACCAGCATGCGGGCGAGGTCTGGCAAAGCAGGTTGCCGGGCATTAGCCTTGGGGCCGATCCCTGCCACGGCGTGCCATCGCGAGGAGGCTCCCTGACCGTGCGCGAAAGAATGTTCTCATCTTTCAGACGGGGCCTGGCCGTGGACCTGGGCACCGCCAACACTCTCGTCTACCTGCAGGGCCGCGGCATAGTGCTCAACGAACCGTCGGTCGTAGCCATCGACGCCCGCGACGGGCGGCCGCTCGCGGTCGGCCTCGAAGCCAAGCGGATGATCGGCCGCACGCCGGCGCACATACAGGCCGTCCGGCCCTTGCGTGACGGGGTTATCGCCAACTTCGAGATCTGCGAGAAGATGCTCGCCTATTTCATCCGGCGAGTACACCCGGGCAAGCTCTCAAAGCCCGAGATGGTGATCTGCGTCCCTTCGGGGGTCACGGGCGTCGAGAAGCGGGCGGTGATGGACGCGGCGGAAGCCGCCGGCGCCCGCCAGGCCTGGATCATCGAGGAGCCCATGGCTGCTGCGATCGGCGCCGGCCTACCCGTGCACGAGCCGACCGGGAACATGGTGGTCGACATCGGTGGGGGCACCACCGAGGTGGCGGTCATCTCGATGGGCGGCATTGTGACCAGCCAGTCGGTGCGCATCGCAGGCGACGAGCTGGACGAGGCGATCATCGCGTTCATCAAGAAGGAGTACAGCCTGGCCCTCGGGGAGCGGACCGCGGAGGAGATCAAGATCGCCCTTGGTAGTGCCTGCCCGCTCCAGGACGAGGTGAGCGCAGAGATACGGGGCCGCGACCTCATCACCGGGCTCCCCAAGACGATCGTCACCACCACCGAGGAGATCCGGGAGGCGATCGAGGAGCCGGTCGCGGCCGTCGTCGACGCGGTCAAGGTCACGTTGGACAAGACGCCCCCCGAACTGGCGGCGGACATCATGGAGCAGGGGATCGTCCTGACCGGCGGGGGCGCCCTCCTCCACGGCTTGGACGCCCGCCTGGCGGCAGAGACGGGCATGCCCATAGTCATCGCCGACAACCCGCTCCAGTCGGTGGCCTTCGGGAGCGGCCAGTGCCTGGAGCAGCTAGGTGTCCTGTCTGACGTGCTGATGACCAGTTCCCGCTAGCGGGCCGCAGCAGTGGCTGCCCCTCGGCGCCCTCGGGGCCGTTTTTTGTTGCTGGTGCTGGTGCTCGTAGCAGTGACGCTGGTGACGTTGAGCACCCGCGACGACAACGGGGGCGCCTTCGCCCGGGCCCGTTCCTATGCCCGCGTGGTCGCCCGCCCGTTCCAGTCGGGGGCGCATTCGGTCCTGCAACCCGTCGGCGACTTCATCAACGGGGCGCTCAACTACCGCTCGCTGGAGAACGAGAACGCCCACCTACGCCAGCAGCTGGTGAGCGACCAGGCCGCGGCCGTGCGCGCCCAGGTCGACGAGGAGCAGGCCGAGGCGCTGCTCGCCCAAGAGCACCTCGACATCCTGCGCCACGTGCGCAGCGTTGCCGCCCAGGTGATCGACCTCGGCAGTTCCAATTTCGAGCAGTCCATAGAGATCAACCGGGGTTCCGCCTACGGCGTCGCCGTGGGCCAGCCTGTCGTCTCTGCCGGCGGCTTGGTCGGCCAGGTGACGGGCGTGTCCTCCCACCTGGCCACCGTGACCCTCATGGACGACCCCTCGTTCACCGTGGGGGTCCGGGACGTGCGCAGCGGGGTTGTGGGTGCCGCCGTGGGAGAGGGCCAAGGCAACTCCCTGGCGGTCGTGGACGTTAACGTGGGTGACCAGGTCAAAAAGGGCGACCCCCTGGTGACCAGCGGGCTCAGCCTCGAGCACTTCCCTGCCGGGGTGCCGGTAGGCCGGGTCGCCCTCGAAAGCTCCCAGCCGGGCGTCCTCCAACTGACGATATCCATGAAACCATTGGCCGACCTGGTCAACCTCCAGTTCGTGCGGGTGCTGCTGTGGTCGCCGCAGTCATCGGGATGACGGGGGCCGGGAGGGCGGCCGGGTCGAGGGCGGCCGGCGCCAAGGCAGCCGGCGCCAAGGCGGTGGGGCGGTGACCCGCCCGGTCGCCGGAAGGGCCGCCAAGGTCCTGTTCGTCCTCGCCCTGGGCATCTTGGTGCAGACGTGCTTCGGCAATGACTTCCGCCTGCACGCCGTCGCGCCCGACTTCATGTTGTTGCTTGCCGTAAGTGCGGGCTTCGCCGCTGGGCCAGACGCAGGCGCCGCCGTCGGCTTCGCGGCGGGCCTGGCCGGTGACCTCTTCTTGGAGAGCACGCCGTTCGGGCTCTCCGCCCTGGCCTTGTGCCTGACGGGGTTCACAGTGGGCTGGGCGAAGGCGAACCTGCTGCGGTCCCGGCTCCTGCTGGTCCCCTGTGCCGCTGCCGCCGGCACCGTCCTCGGGGTTGCCCTTTTCGTGGCGGTGGGCTACCTCGTGGGCCAGGAGCAACTGGTGGCCCCCGGCAAGGCTTGGCTGGTTGAGCAGGCCGTGATAGAAGCGTGCTGGGCGGCGGTGTTCTCCCTCCCCGCGTTCGGGCTCGCCAGATGGGCGCTGCGCAGAGCGCCGGCCGGCTCCGCTTCTCTCACCCAGGCCGCGTCCGCCGTTACTGGCGTTCCCGGCCGCCGGCACATGGCCGCCGCCCGCAGCCGCCGCCGGCGACGCGTCCGGGCGGGGGCACGGTAAGTCGATGGCCAACGTTACGCCTCCGCCGCCTGCTCCAGCCTCTCCGCCCGAGCGGAGCTCCACGCGGCTGCGGGCGACGGCGATCCTGGTCGTGGTTATCTGCCTTTTCGGCACCCTCGTCGGTCGCCTTTGGTACCTGCAGGGGGTCGAGCCCCACACCCGCACGGCGTTCTCGCTCGCCGGGGAGGGCGAGAAGGTGATCTACACACCTGCTCCCAGAGGTGAGATATTCGATCGCGACGGGGTGTTGCTGGCCGGCGACCGGACCGAAAGGGTCGTGACGGTCGAACCGGGGGCGGTTGCCGCCCATCCCGGGATCGTCGACGAGCTGTCGGCTGTGCTCGACGAGCCCGCCGCCCGGGTCGAAGCGGCGATAAAGAACCCCCAATTCAGCCCCTACCAGCCCGTACCCGTGGCCCAAGGGGTGAGCGATGCGGTGATGCTCGCCATCGACGAGAACAGGTCCCTCCTCCCCGACGTGACGGTGCAGGCTCAATCCGTGCGCTACTACCCGTTCGGGCCCGAGACGGCCAACATCGTCGGCTACGTGAGCCAGATCACCGGTAGCGAGTACGGCGCCGTCAAGGCCCAGATGTGCGGCGCCGCCGTCCCCTGTTACCAGCCCGGCTCCCAGTTCGGCCAGGCGGGGGTGGAGGCGAGCTTCGAGAAGTACCTGCGAGGGCGGCCGGGCAAGGAGGTGCTCGCCGTCAACTCGCAGGGCCAGGTCCTTTACCGGGTCAGCTACACCCCCCCGGTCCCGGGGGACAACGTGGTCCTGTCCGTCTCGCTCACCGACCAGGAGGCAGCCGTAAAGGCTTTGGACGACTGGATGGCGAAGGCCAGGTCCATGCCCGACGTCGTCAGCGGCCGCCTCTACCGGGCGCCGGCGGCGTCCATGGTGGTGGAGGACCCAAGGAACGGCCAAATCCTCGCCTTGGCGACTGCCCCCGACTACAACCCGTCGGACTTCATCGGCGGGATAAGTAAGAAAAGGTGGGCGCATTACAACAACCCGGCCAACCACTACCCCCTGCTGGACCGAGCCATATCGACTGCTTACGCGACGGGTTCTACCTGGAAGCTGATGACGGCTACGGCCGCGCTGGACTACGGGGCAAGGGGGCCCTACACGAGCTACGACGACACCGGGTCCTTCACGGTCGGGCACCAAACGTTCCATGACAACGACAACGTGCCATTGGGACCGGTCGACCTGAGCGAAGCGATCACCGCGTCCAGCGACTCGTACTTCTACTCGCTCGGCTATGCCCTCTGGCAGATGTGGGCCGGCCAGCGCGACCACCCCGAGTACTTGCAAAAGGTGGCCTCGGAGTATGGGCTCGGCCATTACAGTGGCATCGCCCTCCCGGGAGAGGCGCCCGGCATCGTCCCCAGCCAGCAGGTGTTCACGAAGGAGCACGAACAGTACCCCAAGGCCTACCCCGACCCCTACTTCTACCCCGGCCAAGAAGTGCTCGAGGCGATCGGGCAGGGTGCCGACGCGGTCACCCCTCTCCAACTGGCCGACGCCTACTCGAGCTTTGCCAACGACGGCACCTTGTACGTGCCCCAAGTGGCGCTGGCTGTCGAGGCCCCGGGGACCGCCAACCGGGCCAACGGGAAGATCTTGAAGCGCTTCTTTCCTCAGGTGAAGGGGCATGTGCAGATGCCGGACGCCACCGGGCGAGCCGCCATGCTGAGTGGTTTCGAAGGCGTGACTAGTAACACGTCCGGTCCCCTGGCAGGGACGGCAGCGGCGGCGTTCGCGAGCTTCCCGCTCAGCAAGTACCCCGTGGCGGGTAAGACGGGCACGGCGCAGGTCGGCCCCGACTACTCCGAGGTCGGTTGGCCGAAGTACGTCCAGGACACTTCGGTCTTCTCGAGCTTCGCCCCTGCCGACAACCCGCGCTTCACGGTGGACGCCTTTTTCGAGCAGGCCGGCTACGGGGCGAGCGTGGCGGCGCCGGCGGTTGAGCAGGAGTACCTGACCTTGTTCGGCCTCGACAAAGCTTCCCACGGATCCGAGGGCGCCTCGACCGCGGTGAGCGGTTGATGCGCCCGCCGCCGGCCAGTAGCACCAATAGCAACGGTGCCGCGCCTGCCCCTCGCAGGCCCGTCGCCAGCCCGGCCTGGCGCCACATCGACTTGCTCCTCGTCCTCGTCACCGCTGCCATCAGCGCCACCGGCGTGCTCATGGTGTACTCGACCACCCGCTTCACTCTGGCGTCCGCGGGAGACGACCCGGGCGCGGAGATGAAGCGGCAAGCCATCTACGCCGTACTCGGCTTCGCCGCGTTCGTGGCCACCCTGGTGTTCGACTACAAGCGCTACCTGTCCTGGGCCCCGGCGCTCTACCTCGGGAGCCTCCTGCTGCTGCTGGTTACCTTGGCCATTGGCCGGCGGACCCTGGGCGCCACCTCGTGGATCCAGGTGGGCAGCATCCAGGTGGAGCCGTCGGAGGTCGTGAAGGTCACCCTCGTTCTTTCCCTGGCCGCCCTGCTGGCCAGCCGCAAGGGCAACGTGTCGGGCAAGGTCGTCCTCGTCGTGCTGGGGCTTGCGGTCGCGCCTTTCTTGCTCATCTACAAGCAGGATGCCCTAGGCAGCGCCATGGTGCTCGCTGTCGTGCTGGTGGGCATGTTGGTGTTGGCGGGCACTAGAGGCCGGTACATGGTCGCCCTGGCCCTCTTCACCTCGTTGGCCATAGCCGGCGTACTCCAGACAGGGGTGCTCAAGCAGTACCAGAGGGACCGGATAGTCACCTTCCTGGAGGCGCCAACAGGGCTCGGCGGCCGGGCTGCGACGAGCACCAAGAACCCCTACGCCGCCACGATCGAGTACAACCTCAACCAGTCCAAGGCGGCCATCGCCGACGGTGGGATCCACGGCAAGGGGCTGTTCAACGGCCTCCTGACCAACCTTTCGTACGTGCCCAACCAGTCGACCGACTTCATCTTCACGGCGGTCGCCGAACAGGAGGGCTTCGTCGGCTCGGCCCTCCTGCTCGTGCTGTTCGCCCTCGTAGTATGGCGGACCTGGCGAGCAGCCATGGTCTCGCGCGACCTGGCGGGGACGCTCACCTGCGTAGGCGTGCTCAGCATGATCACCTTCCAGGTCTTCGAAAACGTGGGTATGACCATGGGCATCATGCCGGTGGCCGGCATCACCCTGCCCTTCATGAGCTACGGCGGCTCTTCGATGGTGGTCGATTGGGTCGCCATAGGCCTCGTTGTCAACGTGGGCATGCGCCGCTTCAGCTGACCAGGAGTTGCCGACGCTGGCCGGCCCGAGGTCTACGTCGTCGGTTGGGCCGGCGTTGTCCGGAGGCCTGGTCGCTCCCGGGACGGCTTGGCCTTGGACGGGCCGTCTCTTGGCGGCGCGACCCTCGAGTTCAGGTTCCTCTCAGGGTTGCCTCAGACAGTCCGTAGGTTTTTTCATGGTCGGTGGCTACACTCGTCTATGAGATGACCTCGTTCTGGACCGTGCGGTCGGTAGCTCGTGCCAGCGTCGGCAAACGCGGGCGGGTTGCATGAACCGGCTGTGGTCCCGCTTGTGCAGCACCATGGCCAAGCGACGTGGGGCGTGGGGGCCGGCTATGCCGATCAGTTCTCCGGCGGAGCCATCCTCTTGTTGCCCTGGTTGTCGGCGTAAGTCGCCCAACTCAGGGCCGAGCCAGGTTCCTCTCAGGAAGGGCCATGGCCCACAGGTTTGTGTATTGACGGCGCGCGACGGCGCGCGGCCGAGGCGACCTTGCCTCCGCCGGGGATGCCACATGGCGTCCTGGTCGCGACGTGCGCTGGGCACGCTGCGGAGCGTGCCTGCTCGGAAGGAAAGATCTCGATGTCGGAACCACTGCTCGGCGAAGCAGCCACTGTCGCGGCCCAGCCGGCCACTGCTGGCGGAGGCCAGGGCGGCGTACCTCAGGTCGCTCCCAGTCAAAACGGATCCGGAGGGCGTCGGGCCGGACAGGTCCAAGAGGGCCAAAGCCAGGACGCCATCCACGCTGGGGCCGAGGCCAACCAAACCGTCCCTGCCGGGAGCGCGCTCACCGAAGGTGGGCGCGCCCGTGTAAGCACCAACCGCGACCAGGGCTCGCTCAGCAAGAGCAAGCGCCGTCGGCGCGGGTCCCGCGGTGGTCGTGGCCGTCATGCCGCCACCGTCGCCTTGACGGCCTCGGATGGCTCCCCCTCGGCCGATCAGGATGGTGTCGTAGGAGGCGCTTTGGCCGAGGTTCCCGCGTCCGGTCCCTGGTACATGCCGGCTGGCCCTGAGGTGGTGAAGACCGACCGGGCAGTGACGGCCGGTCCTCTGCCCGCCGGTGGCTCAGCCGCCGCGGCCGGCCCTCTGCCCGCGGATGTCTCGCTGGCCCTACCCGGTTCCGCCGAGGGTAGGCCGCCGGTCGAGGGTAGGCCGCCGGTGGACGCGGCGGCACTCGCTCCATCGCCGGGAGTTGTCGCGGCCCCGGCGCTCTTCGGCCAAAACGACGGGCAGGCCGTCCCACCTACGGTGGCGGCCAAGCCCAAGATCGGCGACACCCGCCCGGGCTCGCCACCGCTCCCGAGACGGCGCTCTCGCCGAGACGCTCCCGCCCGTGCGCAGGCCGGCGACGAGCTGCCGATGGTCGAAAGTGGCGGAACGGCTCGAGGGGCCGAAGCGGGCGAGGGCGACCGCACTGCGTCCAATGCGCGCCGCGCCCGGCGGCGCAAGGGCGCGGCCGGGGAAGCGGGCCCATCAGCCACGGGCGGGCCGGTGCCGGCGGCTACGCCCACGATGAGCGCGGGCCCTCCGGCTGCAAAGCCCGCCGCCGCTGCCACGCCGAGCGCCACGCCCCCCGCCGCTGCCACGCCGGGTGCCTCCGTAACCGGACAGGCGGTCACGTCCGGGGGCGGCCTGCCCACGAAGGGCCAGCGCGGCCTCGGTCTCGACCGCCTGCAAGAGCCGAGCCCTCGCCGGGGCAACCAACGGCGCGCCCGTCCCCTGGGCCGCTACTTGATGGTGGTCCACGTCGGGCCCACCGCCACCCAGATCGCCGTCTTGGAGGGCCGTACCCTCATCGAGCACTACGTGTCCCGTCCCGCCGACGACGCCACGCAGATAGACGGCAACATCTACCTCGGTCGGGTCCAGAACGTGCTGCCCGGGATGGAGGCTGCCTTCGTTGACATCGGGACCCCGAAAAACGCCGTCCTTTACCGGGGCGACCTCCGCTACGACGAGGACGAGGTCGGCCCCGCGTCCGACGACGACCACAAGCCGACCAGGGGACGCCTGGGTGGTGCAGCCCGGGACGCCCGCATCGAGCAGTTGTTGCGCACCGGCCAGAACATCGTCTGCCAGGTGACCAAGAACCCCATCGGCACCAAGGGCGCCCGGCTCACCCAGGAGGTCTCCCTCCCCGGGCGTTTCGTGGTGCTCATCCCCGACAGCGACACCTACGGGATCTCCAAGCGCCTCGGTGACGAGGAGCGCCGCCGGCTGCGCAAGATCCTCGACGACATCCGGCCGGACAGCCATGGGCTGATCGTGCGCACAGCTGCCGAGGGTGCCAGCGCCGATGAACTGGGGCGGGATGTGGCCCGGCTGCTGCGCCAGTGGGACGAGGTGCAGCGCCTGGCCCGGTCCTCGCGTGCTCCCCAGTTGCTCTACCGAGAACCCGACCTCGCCGTCCGGGTCATCCGCGAGGAGTTCAACCGGGATTACCGCGGCGTGGTGATCGACGACAGCGGCCTCTACGAACAGGTTAGGGAGTACGTGTCGAGCATCACGCCCGAGCTGGCGGACAGGGTCGAACTGGTGGGCCCGTCCGCCGAGCCGCTCCCACTGTTCGAGCGCTTCCGGGTGCACGAACAGGTGCACAAGGCCCTGGACCGCAAGGTGTGGCTCCCCTCGGGCGGCTCGATCATCATCGAGCGCACCGAGGCACTCACAGTCATCGACGTCAACACGGGCAAAAACGTCGGTACCTCCAACCTGGAGGAGACCGTTTTCTCCAATAACCTGGAAGCGGCCGAGGAGATAGCCCGCCAACTCCGCCTGCGCGACATCGGCGGGATAATCGTGATCGACTTCATCGACATGGAGATCCTCGCAAACCGAGCAGAAGTTATCCGCACCTTCCGTGAGGCGCTCGCTCGCGACAAGACCCGCTCTCAGGTGTTCGACATATCCGAGCTGGGCTTGGTGGAGATGACCCGCAAGCGGATCTCTGAGGGCTTGGTCGAGTCCTACTCCGAGACCTGCCCCAACTGCGCCGGGCGCGGGATAGTCTTCGACGAGTCCCTCCTCTGAGCTACGAGGCGGCTTGGCCCGAGGCGGGCTGAACGCCGCCACAGCCGGAGGCGAGCGGGCGCGGCCAGCCGCCAGTCCTCAGCCGACTTCGTGGCGCGCGGCCTTTTAGCTGACTTGGTAGAGCGCCGTCAGGGTAGCCCGGGCGAGCACGTGGAAGGTTATGTGGAACCCGAGGAAGGCAGGGGTGGAGTCGGGTTTCACGTCCAGTTCGTCGGTGTCGAGGGCGTGGACGGCAAAGATGTAGCGGTGGGGCCCGTCGCCCTTGGGCGGTGCGGCCCCCATGTAGCCCGCCACCCCGCCGTCGTTGCGGAGTTGGAACGCCCCTCCCGGGAGGGCTGCTCCCGATACCTCGCCCGCCCCCCGGGAGAGCTCGGTGACCGAGGCGGGGAGGCCGGCTACCGCCCAGTGCCAGAACCCGCTCCCCGTGGGGGCGTCAGGGTCGTAGCAGGTGACGGCGAAGCCGGCGACCTCCTCGGGAAACCCCGACCACCTGAGCTGGGGGCTGATGTTAGCTCCGCCCACCCAGTCGCTCACCTGGTCCTGGGGCAGTTGCCGGCCCTCTTTCAGGTCGTCGCTCACGAGCTCGAAGCCGGCGACCTTGGGCAAGAGGTCGTAAGGGTTAGGGCTCTGCGGGCGCTCCAGCATGGCGTACCTCCTCCTGTCGGCCGGGCCAGCCAGGCTGGCTCCCCGGCCTTACGGCCTTCAAACTAGGTCTCTTCGGCTCGCTTGGGCACGGTCCGCTCGCCCGCGCCTACGTAGAGCTGGGTGGGCCGGCCGATGCGCTTGGCGGGCGAGGTCGTGAGCTCCAGCCAGTGGGCCACCCAGCCCGCGCTGCGCCCGACGACGAACAGCGGCGTGAACATCTCGTCGGGAAAACCGATCGCCCGGTAAATGATGCCCGAATAGAAATCGACGTTGGGGTAAAGGCGTCGGGAAATGAAGTAGTCGTCAGCCAGGGCCACTTCCTCCAGGCGCATGGCGATGTCGAGGAGGGGGTCTTCGGGAGCAAGCTTTTCCACCAAGTCCAAGGCGATCTGTTGGATGACCTTGGCCCGGGCGTCGGTCGTCTTGTACACACGGTGGCCGAAGCCCATCAGGCGGAACGGGTCGTTTTTGTCCTTGGCCTTGTCGACGAAATAGCTGAGCGGCCTGCCGGAGCTCTTTATCTCCTGGAGCATCTGGATGACCCGCTGGTTGGCGCCTCCGTGCAAGGGGCCCCACAGCGCGTTGATGGCGGCCGAGACCCCAGCGTAGAAGCTGGCCCCCGAGGAGGCGACCATGCGCAGGGTGGCGGTCGAGCAATTGAGCTCGTGGTCGGCGTGGAGGATGAGCAGGGTGTTGAGCGCCCGGGCGGTGGCGTTGTCGGGCAGGTGGTCGCTGCCCGGGATGGAGAAGCAGAGCTGGAGCAGGTCCTCGGCATAGTCGAGCGACCGGTTGCTCTTGCCCCGGGGCAAGCCTCGGAGCACCGAGAGCGCGTACCCCGTGAATATGGGCAGGGCCGAGAGCAGGCGCGTCCCCGCCCGCTCGACCTGAGCCCGGGGATCCGACGCCGGCCCGTCGTCGGCGAAAGCGGTCATGGCCTCGGTGGCGATCGCCATCATCGCCATCGGGTGCATCGACTGCGGGAAGTAGTCGAACATCCGCTCGATGCCGACATGGAGCACCAGCCTGGGGTCCCGGACCTTGGCTGTGAACTCGTCCGCCTGCTGCTGGGTGGGGAGCTCGCCGTATATCAAGAGGTAGGCGACCTCGAGGAACGACCACGAGGTGGCGAGCTGCTCAACCGGGTAGCCCCGGTAGTATAGGCGCCCCTTCTCGCCGTCGACGAAAGTGATGGCCGACTGGTAGGCGGCCGTGTCGGCGTACCCTGGGTCGAGCACGGCCAAGCCGTGCTCCCTCAGGCTGGACACGTCCAGGGCCCTGCGGCCCAGGGT
>JBOGGK010000514.1:0-1763 GCA_050744045.1 Acidimicrobiales bacterium
CTTGGGTGAGGAGTGGGCCGAGGCGGCCGTGCACCTCTTCTGTGGCGGTGGCCCTCGCCGTCGCGACGGCGCGGGTAAGGCGGTCCAGCCCAGGCCGGGCGACGTGGCCTGCGTACAAGTGCTCCAAGGCCTGGCGGAAGATGACCGACGGGCTGTCGTGCTCGAGGGCGCGGGCAGCCAACCAGTCCGCGAGGGATTTCCACTCGCCCCGTCCACAGCTGCGCCCGCCCGCCTGGGCCAGGAGCAGCGCCACGTGCTCGCGACGAGAACGGCCGCTCACCTGGCCCGTGTAGGCCGCCAGCGTCGTCGCCGGCACGCCGAGCTGGCCGGCCAGGCGCGCCACAACCTCTGGCGGCGTGGCGAGCAGGTCGGCGGGCACAAAGCCCAAGAACCGTAGGGCGCACAGCTGGACGGCGAGCCCGAGGCGGTCGGCGGCGGCTCGTGGGGACCGGAAGGAACGCAGCCAGCGGAGGTCGTCCACCGTCAGGGTGAAGTGGGCGACGAGGTCGGCCCGGGAGACCTCGGGCGGCCAGCTGGCGAGGCGCTCCAGCTCGGCGTCGGGGACGGCCCGGGAGGCCACGGTCGCAAAGCTCCCGGGTTGCGGCTCAGATCTCGACGAGGACGGCTTCGAGGGCCGCGTCCTTGTCCGCCTCGGAGGGCAAGCTGTAGCGCCGGACGGTGTCGAGGCGGCGGTGGCCACCGATCTCGGCCACCATAACGATGTCGGCCCCCGAGCGGACAAGGTTCGTGAGGGCGGTGCGCCTCAAGGTGTGGGCCGACAGCTCCACCTTGGCGTCGGCGGCGAGGCGCCGCAGCGCCATGTCGATGGCCCGGGCGCTCATGCGGCCCCCCGTACGCGACAACCACAGGGCCTCGGGCTCGCCGCCCTCTTCGGTGCGCTCGGCCATATCACCGAGCTGCTCGGCGCGCGCCTTCCCCCACTCGTCGAGGGCCTTGCGGCAGGCGCTGTTGAGGGGGACCTCGCGGTAGGCGTCGCCTTTGCCCGAGCGCACCTGGACCCGGCCCCGGCGGGCCGAGACCGACAGGTCGTCCACGTCGAGGGCGGCCAGCTCCGCCAGGCGCAGCCCGGCGTAGAAGAACAAAGTGGCGATGGCCCTGTCACGGGCGGACGGGCAGCTCGCGACGGCACGGAGGAACCGCCGCTGGTCGGTCTCGGCCAGGGAGCGCGGTGCGACCTGGGCGAGCTCTTCCCGGCCCACCTCGGGCCGGCCGAGCCCGAGCGAGCGGTAGAAGTTGTCGATGGCCGCCAGGGCCTGGTTCACCGACGTCGGTGCCCAACGCCTCGCCTTCTTGACATGGCGCTTGTAGTCGCGGACGGCCCAGTCCCGGACGCTGCCTTCTTCCAGCGCCTGGGCCCCGTGCTCGGACGCGGCGAGCCAGGTGACGAAACTGCTCACCTGGGCCAGGTACGCCTCTCGGCTCCGCTCGGCCAAGGGCTGGCGGCGGAGCCAGCTTCGGTACTTGCGGAGTACCGCAGCCGGGTCGAGGTCCCTGCGTTCGCCTCGCGGCGGCTTCTTCGACCGTCCGGGCATGGCGCCCTCCTTGTTAGTGGAACCAGTAGCCTGCCCTTACGGCCCGGCCGGGCACCACGTTAGTGGAAGCCCAGAGCCGGTTTGCTTCCACTAAGCGTTCTTAGTAGCCGCCTGAACGTCACGCTCCGCGGGTCGCGCCCAGGCAAGGCAAGTGTGGCGGGACCGTCAAGTGATCCGCCCGGCTCCACGTGCCGACGCGGAGAGCCAGAG
>JBOGGK010000515.1:0-4535 GCA_050744045.1 Acidimicrobiales bacterium
TTTGGGTGACTGTTCCCTAGAGCACTGGGAGGAACCCAAGGCCATGATCACACATGGAGAAGACGTGGAGATCACTGAATGACGGCACTGGTCGTTTTCGTACACCGGTTCCGGTCCAATCCGTACACCGGTTCCGGGGTTTTCGTACACCCCGGGCATTGGGGGAGGTCGGCGGCGCTGGCGTGAGCTGAGCGGGGCCCGGCACCCTTTTCAGGCTGTCCACCACGACGCCTGAGGAGGAGATGCCGGTGCCCCGGCCCCACACTGCCATGCGGAAGATCAAAGACGTGCTCCGCCTGCGCCTGGGCGAAGGCCGGAGCCTGCGCCAGGTCTCGGCCTCGTGCCAAGTGCCTTTCACCACCGTGGCCGACTACGTGAAGCGGGCCAAAGCCGCAGGGCTTGCCTGGCCGTTGCCGCCCGACATGGACGACGGCGCGTTGGAGGAGCGCCTGTTCGCCTCGCCGTCCCGTCCCCAGGCCGCCAGGGCGCTGCCCGACTGGGCCTATGTCCACAAGGAGCTGCGCAAAAAGAGCGTGACGCTCATGTTGTTGTGGCTCGAGTACAAAGAGGCGAACCCCGACGGCTGGGAGTACAGCCAGTTCACCGAGAACTACCGGCGCTGGCGGCGCCACCTGGACCTGTCGATGCGCCAGGAGCACAAGGCGGGCGAGCGGCTCTTTGTCGACTTCCCCGGCGAGACGCTCGCCATTTACGACCAAAAGACCGGCGAGGTCGCCATGCGGGCCGAGCTGTTCGTGGCGGTGCTCGGGGCGAGCAGCTACGTCTACGCCGAAGCCTTCCCCTCCCAGGAGCTCATCTACTGGGTGACCGCCCACGTGCACACCTTCGAGGCCATAGGTGGCTGCCCCGAGCTGGTGGTGTGCGACAACCTCCGCAGTGGGGTCACCCGTCCCCACCGCTACGAGCCCGATGTGAACGCCACCTACCAGGAGATGGCGGCCCATTACGGCGTGGCCGTGCTGCCGGCCAGGGCATACAAGCCTCGGGACAAGCCAAAGGCCGAAATTGGTGTGCTGTTGGTGGAGCGCTGGGTGCTCGCCAGGCTCCGCAAGCGCCGCTTCACCTCTCTCGGCGAGGCCAACGAGGCGATATCCGAGCTGGTCGCCTGGGTGAACGCCCGGCCCTTCAAGCGCATCCCCGGCTCGCGGGCCGACCTGTTCGAGGCCCTGGACCGCCCGGCGCTGCGGGCCCTGCCGGCGACCCGCTACGAGTTCGCCACCTTCCGGCGCGCCAAGGTGAGCATCGACTACCACATTGAGCTGCGCTGCGAGCGCCACTACTACTCCGTCCCCTACACCCTGGTCGGCGAGGCGGTCGAGGTGCGCCTTTCGGCCAGCACGGTCGAGGTGCTCCACAAGGGCCGCCGGGTGGCCTCGCACCCCCGTGGCTACCGGCCCGGCTACAGCACCGACCCGGCCCACATGCCAGAGTCCCACCGCCGGCACGCTTCTTGGACGCCCGGGCGCATCATCTCCTGGGCGAGGGAGACCGGCCCCGCCATGGCCAAGCTGGCCGAAGCCATATTGGAAAGCCGGCCCCACCCCGAACAGGGCTTCCGGTCCTGCCTCGGCATCATCCGCCTGGGCGACCGCTACGGCCGCCAGCGCCTGGAAGCTGCCGCCGCCAGGGCCCTCGCCCTGGGCTCGTGCTCGTACCGCTCGGTCGAGTCGATCTTGCGCACCGGGCTGGACAGCCAGCCCCTGCCGGCCGAGCGGCCGTGCCTGCCACCCCACCCGGGCCACGACAACCTCCGTGGCCCCGGTTACTACCAATGACCCGTTACTACCAAATGAAAGGACAGAGTAAATGCTCGACAACAAGACGACCGACGGCCTCTATGCCCTCAGGCTCCCGGCCATGGCAGCCGGCCTCGCCGAGCAGGCCGGCCAGGCCGCCTACTCCGGGCTCAGCTTCGAAGAACGCCTCGGCCTCCTGGTCGACAAAGAGCTCACCGAGCGCGAGGGCCGCCGTGTGGCCCGCTACTTGAAAGCTGCCAAGCTGCGCACCGGCGCTGTCGTCGAAGACGTCGACTTCCGCCGCCAGAGGGGCCTCGACCGCGCCCAGGTCATGGGCCTCGCCGGGGCAGGGTGGGTAAAAGCCCACCACGACATCGCGATCGTCGGGCCGACCGGGGTGGGCAAGACCTTCGTCGCCTGCGCCCTCGCCAACGCCGCCGTCAGGGCCGGCCACAGCGCCCTTTACCTGCGGGGCCCGAGGATGCTCGACGAGCTGGCGGTCGCCAGGGGGGACGGGCGGTTCTCCCGCCTGCTCGCCGCCTGGGCCAGGACCGACGTCCTGGTGGTCGACGACTGGCTGCTGCGCCCGCTCAGCCCCGAACAGGCCGCCGACACCTTAGAGGTCATAGAGGACCGCTCTGGGCTGCGCTCGACCATCTTCACGAGCCAGCTGCCGGTCGCCATGTGGCACGGCGCCATCGGGGAGCCGACGCTCGGCGACGCCATCTTGGACAGGGTCTCGGCCGCCCTGGTGCGCATAGAACTGGCCGGGGAGCCCATGCGCCGCCCGCCGGCCAAGGCGGCCCGCTCATGACCAGCCCGGGGAGCAGTTCCGTTACGTCACGCAACCAACCAATAGCCGGGTACGCCGGCGCCACGGGGACCAGTCGCGTTACCTCACGCAACCAGACCGGGCCGAGCTGTGCCGGGCCTGGTTGCACGAGCTCCCTGGCGCCGGCGGCTACAGGGCGGCCCGCCCGGTTCTGCTCGGCCGCCTGCCGGGCAAGCGCCCACAGGGCCACCAAGCGCTCACAGGCCGAGCCGGTGAGCGTGGAGGTCGACATGGGCTCGGCCAGCTCCCGGGGCCGCCCGCCCGAGCGGGCATGGATGGTCCGCATGCGCAAAAGGGAGCGCTCGGTCATCGTGGCCATCGGCCTCAGGCGCCCCGACGCCGACCGCCTGGCCTCCAGGATCGCCGATCTCCTGGCCTGGCCCAGCACCCAGACCGACGGGCCCGGACGGTGACCCAGTTCCGTGCGTTACGCTGCGTCACGCTCGGCCAAGTAACCGAGCGGATCTTGCGCACCCTTGCACCATGACTACCGCCCGCACACCAGCTTCGAGGAGGTGAGCCTCAGGGGATAGAAGCCGTCACGTCGGCCGCTGCGCGGCCTTCCGTTCCGGGGTGTACGAAAACTCCGGAATGGGTGTACGGATTGACCGGAATAGTCAGACAGATGGCCAGACGTTGGTACCTCGCTCCATCGTCTCCTCTTTGGCGCGAGGACGGGGTCACCACGTTCTGGCCACCATTCGCCAAAGCGGCAGTTCTAAGCCCCAGTTCTAGACCAAACATACGGGAACCCGCAGGTGAGCCTATATGTCGTAGTAGAGGTAGGACAATACATGACGTCTAACGAGATATCATGAAACGACAGAAGTGCAGTTCAAGGCTAGTGTGAACAGGCAGCAGACCACGCGAGGCAACGGCAGTGGACGGGAGTTCTAGACCACGATTAGACCAAGCAGGGTCGGAACTACGACGCAGAACTACGACGCAGAACTACGACGCCAACTACGACACGTTGGGTCCCGGCTGGCCGTTGTAAGCCGTTCTGGCATCGCTCCGAGAGCACGCCAGCCGGCCGAGCTTTGCCCACTCCGAAGGCGCTCTCGCGGCACCCGACTACAACCCATGGCGGCTACGGAAGGCCTTTAAGTCGCTGTTACGCCGACCGCTGGAACACAGCGCGCTCTAGGCGCGCCAGGCGCTCTCCTACACTCGCACTGCCGCCTTGCTCCTCCGTGCGCAGCCGGTCGAGTGCCCAGATACGGAGGAGCGTGGAGATCGGCAGGTGCGCCTCCTCCGCGGCCAGCTGCAGCTGCCGGTGCTCCTCGGCCGAGAGGCGCACCGAGACCACCGTAGGGCGCCCAAGGTTGGGCCGGCTTACCTCCACGTGCTCAGGCAGCTCCTCGGGAACCTCATAGTCCTCAGCGGCTGCCCCTTCCTCGGCCAGCAAGTCGTTGACCTTGCTCATCAGTCCTCCTTCCCGTAGATGTGCCTGTCGCGCTGGTTGGCTACCCAGGCGTTCGTCCCCCACCAATCACCCTCGGCGATCTCGGACGGATCGACATCACCCCCGACCAAGCTCACCGTGAGCACTGCGCTCGCGCTGGCCGAGTAGCCGATCACGCGTACCGAACGGCCGCTGCGGCAGGCCGGATCGGGCCTGAGCCATACGGCGTGATCGTCCCGAACGGCCTCGTCAGCCCACTCCGGTTGAAGGGCATGGCGTGTCCGGACGTACTCGGCCCGCTTGCTCCAGTCGACCCGGGTCAGCACATCTACATACTACTACAGACAACTACGGCCTTGGCGAGCTTGCGGCCTTGCCACTCGTAAACGTCAGCATTATCAGTGCTGAGACGGCCAAGCCCGTGACCTGGTCGTGCAAATAGAGGAGCAGCTCGGCGGTCGTTCCAACCTGACCCTTGCTGACCCTCGCTGACCCTCGATGACCGTCGCTTGTGGTGCAAATGTGGTGCTGGACCGAAGGA
>JBOGGK010000516.1:0-7088 GCA_050744045.1 Acidimicrobiales bacterium
GGATGGTCCTGGACCTTCCCGAGCGGAGCTCGACCAGCGCCCAAAGCCCGGCCCAGTAGCCGCATGCCATGCACCCCGTCCCCCCCACCAGCCGAGAGATAGCGTTGGGCATGACCGGCCTCGCCGAGCTCGGGGAGCGGGCCAAGGAGGCCAGCCGTGCCCTGGCACTTGCGACTACAGCCGCCAAGGACGCCGCCCTACTCACCGCCGCCGACCTCCTCGTGCAGCGCTCCGAAGAACTGCTGACCGCCAACGCCGCTGACGTCGAGCGTGCCGAGGCCGAAGGGGCCTCGACCACCGTCGTAGACCGCTTGCGCCTCTCGCCCGGCCGCATAGCCACGATGAGCTCGGGGTTGCGCCAGGTGGCGGCGCTCGCCGACCCGGTGGGCGAAGTGGTGGAAGGCTGGGTGCGGCCGAACGGCCTGCGCATAGAGAAGGTGCGGGTGCCCCTTGGGGTCGTCGCCGTCATCTACGAGAACCGTCCCAACGTGACGAGCGATGCCGCCGGGCTGTGCTTGAAATCGGGCAACGCCGCCTTCCTCCGGGGCAGCTCGGCAGCGTTGGCGTCCAACCAGGCGATAGCTGCCGCCCTGAGGGAGGGCCTGGCGAAGGCCGGCCTGCCCGAGGACGGCCTGGTCCTGGTGGACGACACGAGCCGCGGCTCGGCCCGAGAGCTCATGACGATGCGGGGCGTAGTCGACTGCCTCATCCCCAGGGGCGGGCCGGAGCTCATGAAGGCCGTGCTCGACGACGCCACCGTCCCCTACGTGATAGACGGCGACGGCAACTGCCATCTCTACGTCGACGCCTCGGCCGACCTCGACATGGCCCTTTGCCTGCTCGTGGACGGCAAGACCCAAAGGCCGAGCGTTTGCAACGCCACCGAGTCCCTCTTGGTCCACGGTGCGGTCGCGGCCGAGTTCCTGCCCCGCGCGGCCGCTGCCCTGGCCGGGGTACGCCTGGTGGGCGACGAGGAGGCCCGGCGCCTTGTGCCCTCGGTCGAACCCGCCACGGAGGAGGACTGGGGAAAGGAGTACCTCGACCTGGTCCTGAGCGTCCGCGTGGTCGACGACCTGGACGCGGCCATCGCCCATGTCCATCGCTTCGGCAGCGGTCACACCGAGGCGATCGTGACCCGCGACCTCGTCGCCGCGCAACGGTTCACCCGGGAGGTGGACGCGGCCGCAGTCGTGGTCAACGCCTCCACCCGCTTCACTGACGGTGAGCAGTTCGGCTTTGGGGCCGAGGTCGGTATCAGCACGCAGAAACTGCACGCCCGCGGGCCCATGGGCCTGCGCGAGCTCACCACGGCCAAGTACATCGTCACCGGCAGCGGCCAGATCCGGGGCTGAGACCGAAGTGGCGCCAGCCGTCGGCGCGGGCCTCGAAGGTGTCGCCGCTGTCGGCGCGGATATCCGACTTGGCGCGAGAGCGAGCTGGCGGCCCGGGCACGCCGGCACCGCCTCCGAGAGGAGGCCCGCATCGGGCGACGCGGGCGCAAGCGCAAGGCCCCTTCCCGGGCCCCGCGCCACTGGCGCTGGCGGTACCTGTGAGGGGTCGGTCCGGGGCCGGCGGCGAATCTCGGGCGGCCCCGGCCGAGGCGCCCGTAGGATGGCCGGGTGCCGACGCCAGCCCTCCCCCAGCCCCGCTTCGAGAGCCCCCGGGGCGTGAACGAGTCGCTGCGGGGAGTCGGTTACCTAGCCGACGACGGCATCGCCGCCGTGGTTTTCCTGGCCGACCGCCTGGGTAAGCCGGTCCTCGTCGAGGGCCCGGCGGGCACGGGCAAGACCCAGCTCGCGAAGTCGGTGGCAGAGATGACGGGCGCCCGCTTGATCCGCCTCCAGTGCTACGAGGGCCTGGACGAGTCGAAAGCCCTCTACGAGTGGAACTACAAAAAACAGCTGTTGCGCATCCAGGCCGAACATGTGACCCGGAGCGACCAGAGCTGGGAGGAGCTCGAAGAAGACATATTTTCCGAGCCCTTTTTGCTACCCCGGCCCTTGCTCGAGGCCATCCGTGCCACTAGCCCAGTGGTGCTGCTGATCGACGAAGTGGACCGGGTGGAGGTAGAAACCGAGGCCCTCCTGCTCGAAGTGCTCTCGGACTACCAGGTTTCCGTGCCGGAGATGGGCACGGTCGAAGCCCAGCAGATCCCGTTGGTCTTCCTCACGTCCAACAGCACCCGGGAGCTCTCCGAAGCCCTGAAGCGGCGCTGCCTGTTCCTACACCTCGACTACCCTTCGGTCGAACGCGAGCGCGAGATCGTCCTGGCCAAGGTCCCCGGGATCAAGGCGTCGCTGGCGGACCAGGTGGTCCGCACCGTGAAGCTGGTACGTGCACTCGAGCTGAAAAAGCCCCCTTCGGTCTCGGAGACCCTCGACTGGGCACGGACCCTGGTGCTCCTCGGGGTGTCCCACCTGGACGCTGCTACGGCGGCCGAGACGCTGAACGTGCTCCTGAAGCACCGCTCCGACATCGACCGGGCGTCGAAGGAGCTTGTCGCTACGGCCGGGTGAGGACTGGCCGGGTGAGGACTGGCCGGGTGAGGAGAGCCGGGTGACTGGCCCCGTGGTCGGGGCTCCTGGCATCGCCGTCGGCGCGGGCCTCGGCGAGGGCTTGTTCGGCCTCTTTTCCGACTTCGTCGACGAACTGCGCACGGGCGGGGTGCCCGTCAGCACGACCGAGGTCCTCGACGCCATGGAGTCGCTCCGCCACCTCCCTCTTGCGGACCGGGAGGCGCTCAAGCGGGGCCTGGCCGCCGCATTGGTCAAGCAGGAAGGCCATTGGCACACCTTCGACACCCTGTTCGAGCTCTACTTCTCCTTGCAACCAGGCCAAGACGGCTCGTTGGGCCTCCTCGCCGGCGGGCCGTCGGACGGCGGCACGCTGACCCCGTCGGAACTGACCGAGCTCACCTACAAGGCGCTGATGGAGGGCGACCCCGAAATGATGGCTGCCCTCGCCCGCGCGGCCGTTGACCGTTACTCGGGTATGGAGCCCGGCCGGCCGGTGGGCGGCAGCTACTACGTCTTCAAGACCCTGAGGCAGCTCCAGGCTGACGCCTTGGCGGACCGGATGCTGCGCTCGGCTCAGGAGACCGGCGGACTGGAAGGCCTGGTGCTGGCCGAGGAGTACCGCCGGCGCCTCCGCCAGTTGCGCGAACAGGTGCAGTCCGAGGTGCACCGCAGGCTCGTGGCCGACCGGGGGGCCAAGTCGGTGGCGAGGGCATTGCGCCGCCCGCTGCCCGAGGACGTGGACTTCATGCACCTGGGCAAGGACGAGCTCCGGGCGCTCCAGCGCACAGTACAACCCCTCGCCCGCAAGTTGGCTGTGCACCTGGCCCGTAAGCGGCGCCAGCGCCGGGGCGGGCGGCTCGACTTCCGGGCGACGATGAGGCGGTCGCTGTCGAGCGGGGGTGTCCCCGTCGACCCCCGGTTCCGTTCCCCACGCCGCTCCAAGCCCGAACTGTGGGTCTTGGCCGACATCTCGGGTTCGGTAGCCGCGTTCGCCCGCTTCACCCTGCAACTGGTGTACGCCGTTTCGTCTCAGTTCTCCCGCACACGTTCGTGGGCGTTCATCGATGGGGTCGATGAGGTCACCGACCTGTTGCGGGGTGCCGACGACATGGCCGGCGCGGTGCAGTCGATCAACACCCAGGCCGAAGTCATCTGGTCCGAGGGCCATTCTGATTATGGCCACGCACTTTCCAATTTCGTCGAGCGCTGGGGAAGGGAACTGACCGCCCGGACCACGGTCCTGGTCCTGGGGGACGCCCGCAACAACTACCACGCGGTCAACGCTTGGGCGATGGCAGAGCTGGCCCGACGTGCTCGGCACGTTTGGTGGCTCAACCCCGAGCCCCGCTCGTACTGGGACACGGGCGACTCGGTACTGGCGCAGTACGGCACCCACTGCGCCGGCGTGTACGAGTGCCGGAACCTGCGCCAGTTGCGGCATTTCGTCGAGCAGTTGCCTTAGGGCACTCGGCTCGCGCTGGCACCTGCCGAGGCTGGCGAGGCGGGTACTAGCCTGGTCCGGGGACCGAGCACAGGAGGCATCCGGCCATGGTCCTGGCAAGCCGTGTGTTCATCGCCGTACCAGACGACCGCTGCGGGCACTCGCTCGGCCCGCCACCCGTCCGGTACACCTCGTGCAGGGCAAACGCAGAGCCGAGCCAGCACTTCTGTGTCTTGCGGTACGCCCATGGGCCCGCCGGCCACGGGAGCCGCCGGCGCCGAGGTCTCGACGTGACCGCCGGGAGCGAGAAGAGGGCTTCGTAAGCGTGCACTACGGCGGCGGTGGGTCGCTCGGCCTGCTCGTGCTCATCATCTTCTTGGTCTTCGCTTTCCGGACCATGGGCCGGATGGGGCGAGGTCGGTGGCGGGGCGGCCCCTGGCGGGGCGGCCCCTGGCAAGGCGGACCGTGGCCGGGCGGCCCGGCGGGCGGGCCCCCCCGAGGCGGGGGCCGCCAGCAACAATCACCTCCTCCCTGGCCAGGAGCGGGCCAGGGAGGCGGGCCACCTCCGGGGGGCGGTGGCATGGGCCGGCCCAAGGGAGGCGGGGGACCCGCCGGCGGAGGCTGGGCCGGCGGAGGCTGGACCGGCAGTGGCGCCGGCATACCCGCCGCCAGCGGCCGCGGGGCCAGGGAGAGGTTGGCGGGCGCCGGGGTGGCCTGGCCGCCGGAGGACAGCCGTGCCTGGATGAACGACCCCCGCCCGGCGGCCGCGAGCATACCGGGAGAGCTTTTCCCCGAGCAGCACGTCCGCTCGCTACGAGCGGCCAGCCCGCTCGACGCCGGTTTGGCCGCCATCATGGCCCACGATCCCGGCTTCGAGCTGGAACAGTTCACCCAGCAGGCGCAGCGAGTGTTCTTCCTGGTCGAGCAGGGTTGGAGCGAGCGCAAGCCTGAGATGACCCGGCGGGTCATGGCCGACCCCCTCTGGCAGACCCACCGGGTGCAGATCCAGGCTTACCTCGACAGTCACAAGAGCAACCGGCTCGACTACTTGGCGGTCTCCGACATCTGGCCGGTGGCGGCCCACTCCGATGCCGGCTTCGACACCATCACTGTACGCATCGTTGCCGCCTGCACGGACTATGACGTCGACGACCGCACCGGCCGGGTGGTCCGGGGCGACAAAGAGGTGGCGCGGTGGGAGGAAGACTGGACCTTTCAACGCTCCTCGGCGGCGCAGACGAGGCCCGGAGGTAGCACTCTCGGTTCGAGCTGCCCCAATTGCGGGGCCCCGCTCGACGTCGACCCGGCCGGCTCCTGCCGGTACTGCAAGGCGTCGATCATGTCGGGCGACTACGACTGGGTGCTGGCCACGATCTCGGAGATCGGGTAGGCGCCAGCCCGTAGGTTCGCGCCCTGGAGGTGATCGGGTAGGCGCCAGCCCGTAGGTTCGTACCCTGGGGTGGCCGGCAGAGCTCCCGGAGACCGGCAGCCGGTCGTAGTTCGTCCCTCCTCGGAGACACCCGGCCCCGAACTGTTCAGCCGGCTTGGGCGGCGGCGGCGCTCATCGGGCCCGAGCCGGCCGCCGAGGGCAGGCGGGCCGCCCGCAGCGCGCTCTGTACGGTCCAGTCCAGCATCTGGCGGTAGATCGCCAGGATCTCGAAGCCGTAGTTCGGGTTGGTGGCCCATACCCCCGACAGCGCCGTCCAGGTCCGGCAGCAGCCCTGGACGCCAGTGCTGAACGTGGGGGCCTCGGCGCCGTGGCGAGGCAGAGGGGGCTGGGCGTACTCGCTCAGTAGGTCGAGCTGCGCCATGACCCCGTCCATGGCCGTCGGGAACTTCCACCCGCTCTTGCACGAGTCGCAGGCACCGATACCGGCGAAATTGTTGTAGTGGGCGGGGTCCTGGCCATAGCTCGGGAACGAGAAGTAGCCCGTTTCCACCACCGACTGGGCAAAGGCGAGGTCGGCCCGCACGCCGGTGGCGCGGCCTGCTTCCATGTAGTCGGCGACGAGCTTGCCCATGGGCACGGTGGTGCCGGGCTGGGCGCCCGTCGAGGCGAACCAAGCCTCCACCTGGGCGGCCGAGAGGAACGGCGGCCCCATGACCGTCGGCCCGAGCGCCTTGGCGGTCCCAGGGCCCGGTGCCTTCACGCCGGCGAGCGGCCCCGCCGGCACTTTGGCCCCGCCGGCCTGAGCGGACTTGGCGCCGGCGGCCGGGCGGGGCGCCTCGGGGCTGCCAGCCGGGGCGGCTTTCATGGCCGTCTCACGGAGCACCCTCGAGCCGGCCGGTCCCGTCACCTCGGAAAGGCGGTGGCCCCCGGCCAGGGAGCCTTCGAGCCCCGCCAGGGCCTCGGCGGGGCGCGCCGGTGCCTCCCCCGAAGTGGTCGCCCAGCGGCGCGCCACCACCAGAGCGCGCCGCGACGCCACCACTTGGCCTCGGGCGACCGAGAGGCGCCGCTCGGCGAGCTCCCAGTGAGCCTTGTCGGCGCCGGACAGGGCACGGTCCGCCCTCACGTCGGCCCGGGCGATGGCCAGGTTGGCTTCGGCGTGCGAAAGAGCCGTGCTGGCATCGTCAGTCGCTACGGTGCCGAGCTGGGCCTCGTTCAGCTGGCTTTCCGCCGCCTGCAGGTCGGTACCGCCCTGGAGCGCCTGGCCGGTGTACTCGGCTACGCCGACCTCGCAGATAGCCTCCTCGTAAAGGGCGACGGCCTTGTAGGCGGCGGCCTCCCTGGCCTCGGCCTCCCTTTGCTTAGCCTTCGCGGCCTCCCAGGCGCTGAGTGCCTGGCTCAACGCGTGGGCGTCGACGACCCTGCGAGCTTGGGCGGCGCGTAAGTAAGACCGGGCATCCGAGTACGCGTCCAGGCTGCGGAGCTGGAGCTCGTCGGCCGTCAGGGCCTGTACGAGAGCGGCCACCGCCGCTGGCGGTTCGACGAAGATGGGGGCAGGCTTGTGGTTGCCGGTCTTGGCGCCGGCCCGGGCGGGCCGGGGACCTTGTGAGCCCGGGTTACCGGTGCCGGTAGCGCGGCGCCCGGCAGGCGGGCTCGCAGCACCGGGGTTCGTAGCACTGGGGCTCGCGGTGCTCGCCGGCCCTGCACCCGTGACCGCGGGGCTCGTGGCCGCGCGGCCCGAGCC
>JBOGGK010000517.1:0-5232 GCA_050744045.1 Acidimicrobiales bacterium
GTGCAAGTGCAGAGGGGAGTCGAACGATGAGCAAACGCAAGGACGCCAAGGCACTGACTCAGTGGGAGCACGACACCCGCCAGTGGGCGACTGACACCGGCCGGGACCTCGCCCTCGACCTCTACCACGACCGGGAGCGCGCCGCTCGCCCCTACGGCGTAGGGGTCGTGGGGTCGTGCTCGACCCCGGCGAGAAGGTGTGGGCCGAAGTGCCGGTGCGGTTCAACCTTGACTGGACCGCACCTGCCAAGCCCGGCGAGCAGGCACCTCCGGCCGTCCGACCCTGGCTGGTGACCTCCGGGCGAGTCGTCGGGCGCTTGGCCGACGACCGACTCCACGGCTACCGCTGGGAGCGGGCAGTCGGCGTCCGCGTTGACCTCACGGCTGGTCGGGAGGCCGTCGTCATCGACATCGAAGGTGAGCCAACCCTGATCTGGTCCGGGCCGGGGGTCGCCCCAATGGCGGTCGCCGCCATCTTCCACCTCTACGGTCCCGCCGCCATGATCGAGCACCCCGGACTGGCCCCGCTCCGGGTGGCCCCGGACTGGCCCCAGGGACCCGATCAACTGGAACGGCCGTAACGGAGTGAGTCGGGTTGACCGTCGCTGGCTCCGGGACGACGCCACGATGTGACTGAACGCCGTGGGGCGGGCCAACGGGCGTGTTCAGAACTAGTCGATGACGTGGATGGCGATCCCAAGCTCACCCGCGGCTCGGTCGACCAGCCGACCGACGTTCGCGGCTCTGCCGAACCACAACTGTTCTCCGAAAGCCAGACCTGCCGCCAGGGTCTCCGCTATCAGCCATCCCGTCCCGCCGTAGCGAGCAGCGATCATCGCCGCGTCGTCTAGGAGGGGACGCGGATCAAGGACCCCGAATACCTCGGGATGAGGGTGACGGATGCCCTCACGAGCTGACGGGCCGAACCCGTCCAGGAGGTGCGACAACTGTCCTCGCCGGGAGCCGTGGAGCGATTGGAGCAGCCGCCAATGGCGACTGGTAGGCAACACCAACTCGTCATCGGGGAGCCCTGACGGCCACGCCCCGCCTGCCAGCCGTACCGTCAGATACTCGTCAACGACGATCACCGATCAGCGCAGACAGGTCACTCGCCGGTATCGGCGTCGCCCCCGCCGAGCAGCGGGTCGGCGGCGCTCACCGCATCGAGCGCAGCTTGGAACTCGTCCGCGAGGTCACCAGTGGTCAGCCGACGCGCGTACTCCCGGTCCGCCTCGGTGAACCGCGGGTCACCTGCCCGGCGCCGCCGGCGGCGTTCCTCCAACAGCTCCTCACCGATACTCATGCCCACCAGTCTGCCACCGGAGAGCGTCGAAGCGTTCGGCACGCTCGGCTAATCTGCCGGAAGCTCCACCTGGACGTGACCAGTTCGGAGCTGGTCAGGCAGCACGGCGAAGCTCCGACCAGGGACTTTCCACCACGACGGGGCGTGGAGTAAAGTTGCAAGTCGGTCCTCCGACACGCTCCAGGTCCACACCCCTAAAAGCGGCCTGGAGCTTGACTTCTTCCTGGTCCCCGACGCGGCGGTAAGCGATGGTGAGCCCGAGGGCGTTGTAAAGGGCGGCGCGGTGGGCTTGCTCGATTGTCCCGAGCAGCTCAGGCAAGTCGCGAAGCGCCGATAGGGTTTCGACCACTTCGTCAAAGCTGAGCGGCTCCGGCGCTGGCGGGGCTGTCGCCAGAACCCGCTCGGCTTCCACCTTCTCGCGCTGGGATGTCTCGATGCGAGACGCGACCAGCTTGGCTGGGACACCCGCTTCGAGGCCGTCAAGGTACCTGGAAAGCTTGCGCTCGCACTCGATGACCGTCGCCCTCGGGTGACGGCCGGGTCCTCGCGATTGGTGGCGGCGTCCGCCTCGACAACGTGTTTGGCGGTTTGTGAAATCTGCTCAGGGGCGAACAGCGCCGCGAGCCAGCCGTCCACATGGGGCAGCAGGCCGTCCTCTCGGACAGCGAGGCTTGCCGGGTGGGCGTCCATGACGGGGTAGTCGACGTTCGTCTTGCAGCGGTAGAAGGCAAGCCCTCGGGCCATGTTGCCCTGGAGCTTCTTCCCGCAGCAGCCGCACACGATCAGCCCCGCCAGCGGGTACCGGGATGGCAAAGAGCGACGTGTCCCGTCGTGGGTGCGGCGACGTGACGGCGTGACGGCCTTCGTGCGGGTGTTCGAGGCGACGAGCGCTTGTACTCGTTGCCACGTCACCTCCTCCACGATCGCCGGGTAGGTGGGGACCTCGGCCGTTACCCACTCTGCCCTGTCCTGCCACTGCTGGCGGGTGACGTGGCCGAGGGATGGGACGTGGGGGTCCAAGAGCACGTCGGCCTTTTTCGTTCGCCCTGAGACGTGGTAGCCGAGGTAGCGGGGGTTCGCCAGGATGGCGCGGACCGCCGACATGGCCCAGCCATAACCGGGGCGGTGGCGGTTGCGGGCCCGGTCGTTTGCCGACGGGCAGGGCACGCCCTCTCTCGTGAGCGTCGCTGCGATCTGTTTGTAGCCGGCGCCGGCAAGGTAGCTCTCATAGATTCGTTGCACCTCGAAGCCGCCCTGTTCGGGGCGAGAAAGGCAGGGCGCCGGCAAGGTAGCTCTCATAGATTCGTTGCACCACCCGGCCCGTCCCCGGGTCGGGCCCAAGCTGGTGGAGCCGGGCGCCCGATGCGGCCTTGGAGGGGTTGGGGTGCGGACCGGCGTCGGCGATGCGGTAACCATAAGGCGGGCGCCCACCGAGCCACCGCCCTGCCTTGGTGTGGGTGCGCATGGCGTTGGCCACCCGCAGGCGCGTGCGGTTTCGCTCGGCGCGGCTCATCGTCCCATAGTTGGACAGCGCCATGTAGTGGCCGTCGTTGTCGATGTCGACCGGGCCGCCCAGCTCGGGTACCCGCAACGGGACGTGCCAGTGGGCGAACTGGAACATGATGCCCTCGAACTGGGTCCCGGAGAACGCCCGTTGGGGCTCGGCGGCGACGAGGGCGTCCCAGCCGCGGTCGTGGTCCCGCAACTGGCGGAGGACGCGGGAGGCCTCGGGGCGGCGGTCCCAAGGCAGGCTCCGGCTCTTGTCCACGTCGTGGTAGACGGCTACGACCTTGCCGTGGGGTGCGATCAACCGGTTGGCCGTCTCTGACTGGCAGGGCACGCTGTCGGCAGGGTCCTGGAGGTCGTCGGTCGAGGAACGTCCGTAGAGCGCGAAACGAGTCACTCTGGCTCGCCTCCTTTGTGCTTGCGTAGGGCCCGCACTATGCGGGCCAGCACTACGCCCACCTCTTCTGTGGCGATCGGGTCGCCCTTGGCGACGAAGTGAAGATGCGGCGTCTCGCCTTTGCGACGTGAGCCACGGCCCTGAAAAGCCCCCTGCTCAGCGGGGGCTTTCTCGTTAGCGGCGCCGTAACTTCGGTCTAGATGGCCCGCGCCTACGACGACCTCGGCCGCCACGAAGAGGCGGCTGCCTGGTACCGTCGTAGCGGTGCTCGAGGGTTCGGAAGAAGAGCGCTGGTACGCGCCCTATCGCCCGGGCGTTTGCCTGCTTGCCACGGGTGCTCTCCATGAAGGGCGGGACCAGCTCTGGCTTGCCTGGCGGACGCGTGCCCAGCGTGCCGAGCCCCTCGCCGCGCCAGCGGAGCACTACCCGGTGGCCGGCTAGTGGCCAGAGACCTGACGCGCCAGAATGAGGGGGCTCGGCTCCACAGCTGCCCGTCCTGACACCGTGGTCAGCGCACCGCCGGAAGCCGTCAGAAGGACCCGACAAATCCCCAACTCCCGCCGGGCTCTTGATCGGTGGACTGAATGCTTCCGCCTACGGATCGGCCCTGAGCGTCCGAGACGTCAATTCGTGAACCAAAGCAGCCAGTGGCCGTCGCGCTTGAGCATCCAGAACTGGCCACGTACCGCGGGGCTTCCCGATTTTAGCGCATAGACGATGTCAATCGAGTACCTGACGATCGAG
Organism: Acidimicrobiales bacterium; assembly: GCA_050744045.1. Lineage (GTDB taxonomy): Bacteria > Actinomycetota > Acidimicrobiia > Acidimicrobiales > Palsa-688 > JBOGGK01. The sequence goes on from JBOGGK010000517.1 coordinate 3,950, forward strand.
GCGCCACAGTTGTTCTTGACTAAAGGTGCGAATGAGGACTTGGAACCTCGCTCTACAGTCAGTCTCCCCTCATGCGGCAGGTTCTTATACGATTGGTCTGATTCCTTAAGGACCGGCCAGTAGGCCCGGTCGGCGTACCGTCGATCGTGGGACAGGTGCCCGTCCATGCGCGTTAGCGCCCAAACTGCAAAATGTGCTGCATGCACACCGGGGCTCTGTAGGTGGGCAGTACTCGCACATTTGCCTGGGCTTCCCCACCTGTACTTTGGCGGGACCGGCGCTGGATAGATGGCCGAGAGGAACTGGGTAGCGGCTGTCCCGCCTCCCGGCTGTGCCATCGCGACGTCCGCGCCGGAGCTGCCGACGACTGCCGTGGCCGCTCCTGCGACGAAAACAGCTGTCGCTCCAAGGCCGATCCATCTCTTGACTAGCCGCGAGGGCATCTCATGTCACTATATCAGGGAATAATGGTCCGTGCACTGAGCACGCCCAAAACGCGGTCCTCGACTTCATGAACGAATGCACAACTGTTGCGCTGGCTTTGGCCACCGAGATGAACTGAGAAGACGGCCACGGCCCGCTCTCCCGAGTATTCAGCAGGAAACGTCAAATACCGCCAACATCCTTGACGCGATTCTTGGTATCTATTCACGGGTCCCGCCAGGTTATGGGGGTGACACGGCCCGTGGCGGCATCCACGGGGTGCCCCTGAAGAGCTGGACGAGCACGTCGAGGGCCTGTCGCCCGTGCTTGCGGGCCGTCTGGACGTAGCTGCGCACAGCGCAGAACGCTTTGGCGCCTTCGAAAGTCCTGAAACAACCACTGATCTTGCGCTGCAATTTGACCATCCTGAGGTCGCGCTCCGCTTGGTTGTTCGTGGCCGCCACAGCCGGGTCGGCCCAGTACCTTGTCACTTCGTGGCGCCGGTCCCTGAAACAGCACAGCAGGTTGTAGGCGTCACGGTGCACGCTGCCCGGCTGGTGGCGCTCGGGCACGGCGGGAAAGCCCCGTTCGACAAGCCTGTTGTAGCGGGCACGGAACAGCCTGAGCTCACGGGCGCTGAGCCCGTCCCGCCCGGCTGCGACGGCGGCCTCGGCGGCGTCTTTTGCCTCGACGAGCAGGTCCGCCATTTTGTCGGCCCAGTCCCGGTGCTTCGGCGAGCTCGCCACGGAGGCTAAGTCACGAAGGAGATGGGCAAGGCAAAGAGCATGTTCGATGCCGTCTATGGACCAGTAGGTCTTGTAGCGGTCGGAGACGAGCACGCCTTTGAAGGACGGCAACAC
>JBOGGK010000518.1:0-3814 GCA_050744045.1 Acidimicrobiales bacterium
CCGGCCTCGGCGCCGCCCCCGCCCCGGCGCTGGGGGCGAGCGCCCGGTTCGCTCTCCCGGCGAGGGGGTTGAGCCCGCTCACGGTTGCCGCTCCGGAGGACGCCACCACCAGCAACTGGTCCGGGTACCTGCTAACGGACGGGCCTTACACGGGCGTCAGCGGGAGCTTTACGGTGCCTCGGGCGGCAGGCGGCGCGCCGGGCCCCACCGTGTCGGAATGGGTCGGGGTGGACGGGTGGGGTGACGACGACCTCATCCAGGCGGGCGTGGACGAGGTCCCAGAAGGCTCGCGCCACGCCCTGTACGAACCGTGGTGGGAGGTCCTGCCCGGCCCCCAGGTACTGGCGCCCGGGGTGATGGTGCGGCCAGGCGACAAGGTGACGGTGACGCTGCGCCAAAGCGCCCAGGGGACGTGGGCAATAACGCTCACCGACAACAGCGACGACGACAGCTTCAGCGCAAACGAGCCCTACGAGGGGCCGCTTTCGTCTGCAGAGTGGGTAGTCGAGGCCAACAGCTCCGAAGACGGCACCCCCACCCTGCTGGCGCCCTACCAGCCGGAGGTGGCGTTCAGCGACCTGGGGGCCTCGGGCGCCCAGTCCGGGCTGACGAGCGTGACGATGGTGCAGTCCGGCGCCCCGGTCTCGACGCCCTCAGCCCTGAGCGCAAAAGGCTTCGACGTGGCCTACGGCAAAATGGCCCCACCGGCGCCGGTGGGGCCATAGCCCGAGGCCGCTCAGCCCCAAAGTCGTCCGAGGCCGCTCAGGCCCAAAGCCGGGAGCGCACCGACACCGGCCAGCGATCAGTGTCGAGGCCGTGCGCCGCCAAGAGCGCGAGGGTGAGGCGGTCGAGGCCGAAAGCCATGCACGCTGAGTGCGCCACCTCGCCGCCGGCCGACTTGATCTCGAAAGATACCCCGAAGTGGTCCTGGTGCCAGTTGCCGGAGGCGACCGCCGTCGGGGCGGCGTCGCCCGGCAGGGCCACGACGAGCTCGATCTTGCGCTCCTCCTCGCGCTGCAGCTCGGCCAGCAACCCCGCCCCCCGGCCGAAGAAGGGGTCGTTGGCGGGCTCGGCGGCGACGTCGAGGCCGAGGTCGCGAAGGGCGCCGCTGGCGGCGGCGAGCCAGTCGTCGCGGAACCGCAGCGCTGCGGCGGCCTCGCCGACATAGACGTGCTCGTGCATGCGGAACGCCTGCATCCGGGCCACGCCGACGCTCGGCTCGTGGCGGAAGCAGTAGCTCGAGACCTCGAAGCGGCGCCCGCCCGGGGGCAGCTCCCCACCGCCGCACAGGGGGTAGACGGGGTGGCAGGCGGCGGAAGCCACGGCCAAGTCGGCAGGGCCGAAATGGGCGCTCCAGTCCTCTCCGGCAGAAAGTGCCTTCATGAAGCGGGCGTGGTCCTCGCCGGAGCCGGAAAAGCAGCGGACCGCCCCGACCAGGTTGGTGAACGACTCGAGGAAGCCGGTGCGTTCGAAGACCTGCCTCGGTACCACCGGCGGGAAGTTCAACACGGTGGCACCCTGGCCCGCGCCCAGCCTGTGGACCATGCTGGCGAGGCCGCTCACGATCGACTCGTAGCGTTGAGAGTGCCCGAAGAGCCCCCCCACGCCGGTCGGGATGAGCATGCCCGCCTCGACCAGGCTATCCCTCCACTGTTCTGTTGAAAGCGCGGACCTCATAGCACTAGTTTGCATCCTCGGCACCGTGCTCGTAGGTAACTGATACGTCATGGGTGCACGCCTGGTAGTGCTCGGCCAGCTCGGCGTAGCCGGCGACGGCGCCGGTCACCTGGAACACCCGGTCCACTGAGCCGTTACGCCAGCTGACCAGGTCCCCGGGGCTCTTGTGGGCGTCGACTTGCACAACTCCGGGGCGCTCACCCAGCTCTTTTAGCCCCTCTATAGCTACCACTTTCTCGGCTGACATGGGTGGTTCCCGGTAGTACCGGTAGCCGACCCGCTCACAGGTGACCGGCCCCTTCACCACGACGTGCTCGCCCAAGGCGAGGCGCATGCACAGCTGGAGCAGCGGCAGGCCCGAGGCCAGCTTGACCGCCGGGGGCGTCAAGCCTGTCGGGCGGCCGTTGACCTCGATCACCTTGTAGCCCTCAGGGGTGAGCTTCACCTCTGTCCGGTAGCAGCCGGAGCCGCCGCCCAGAGCCAGGATGCAGGCAGTCGCCATCTCGAACAGCTCAGCGACGGCAGCCGGGGGCAGGTCGGCGGGGAAGAAACCGCCCGAGGAACGGAAAGGCGGCACCATGGTGAAAAGGCCGGTGACGCCGACGTGGCTCACCACCCCCTCGCTCACTAAGCTGTCGAGGCAGACGCGGCCGGCGTAGGGCGCTCCACCCGCGGGACAGTCCCCCATACGCTCCTCGAGGATCATCTGCCCCGGGCTCTCCAGGCCTGCCAACCGGCGGGCGAGCTCGGACCGGTCGGCGACGGGCAAGATGCCCCGGCAGCCAGCGCCGTCCCTCGGCTTCAAGAGCATGGGGAACGACAATTCCTCGCACAGCCGCCCCACCTCGGAGCGGCCGGCCGGCTCTCCCAGCGCGGCGAAGCGCGGCTCGGGCACACCCGCCGCTTGCAGCACCTCGCGCTGGAGCAGCTTGTCGGTGAGCAGCGCGGCGGCCCGGACCGAGGGGCCCGGCAAGCCGAGCGACTCGGCCAACCAGGCGTGGCGGTGGAGGTCCCCGTCGGTGTAAGACGTAATGCCGTCGGGGCGCTCGGCGTGGACGCGCTGGACCAAGCTCTGGGCGCTGCAGCCGGCAGCGTCGACAACGGTGCCGAACTTGCGCAGGGCCCCGGCGACCACGCCCATGCCCGGAGACGAGGAGTCGGCCACCCACAACAGACGGCAGAGCCCTTCGGCGGCGTCCACTATCTCCGACCACGGCCGGGACCGGGGGCTGTAGATGACGGCAAGGAGAGGCCGGGAGGCCAAAGCAGGCACTCGCTAGGCGAGCTCGGCCCAGCGTGCCATCTCGGCGAGGAGCAGCCCGGTCACCTTCGGCCTCAACCAGGTCCGGTGCAGCGGGTGGTCGATCTCGGGGACCTCGAGCACCCGCACATAGCCGGAGCGCTGGACGACCTCCATACGGCGGGCCAGCCGGCTGGCCAGGAGCTCGAAGTTGGGGTTGCCGCCGGAGTAGATCAAGCTGACGGGGACTTTGTTGTCGACCAGCGAGTCGAGCCACTGCCCCGCCGGGTTGCGTAGGCCCTGCTCGTCCTCGCGGTCCCAACGGCCCGCGGCTGCCTCCCTTTTTATCTCGTCGAGGTCGACGTTGCGCCAGGCCCAGGCCGCCCGGATGTTGGGGAAAAGAGGGTCGCCGAGCTGGCGGTGCAATGGCACGTCCAGCGCCAGCACCCCGCCGAAGCAGGTGTCGCGGGCCAGGTGGGCAGCCAGCCATCCCCCGGCGCAAAGCCCAGCCAGCACCACCCTGGCCCAACCCTGCCGGCACAACGACTCGACGATCCCTCGGGCGTCGCCCACCGAATGCGGCTCGTACGGCCTGCTCAGGGCGTACTTGCCCCCGGGCCCATCGGGGCTGTCACCCCAGCCTCGCATGTCGACCCGGAGAGCGGACACCTGCCTGCAAGCCAGGTCGCGGGCCATCTCCACCCAGGCCCGCCCCGGGCCGGTATGGGGCTCCGAGCCCGGGTTCAAGAACACGACCAGGTCCCCCGCCGGCGCGGCCAAGCCCTCAGGTGTAGTGAGCACGCCGGCGAGGCCGTCGGCGCCCACGGAAACGAAGTCCTCCTTGACGCGCTTGCCCGCCCACATGACCCCGGCGGCGCCCCCTTTGCCCCCGGCGGG
>JBOGGK010000519.1:0-4386 GCA_050744045.1 Acidimicrobiales bacterium
CCTCTGAGCCCCCCTGACCCCGTTTAGCTCCCCGAGCGTCGCTAATGGCAGAAAACACCCCGCTATCGGGGTGGGTTTCCTACCAACTTTGTACACTTCGCCGAGAGCTTTCTGCTGTTGTTGACGCTATGCGCGCGTAAGGTTACAAAAACTCCTGGCCTAAGGCCGGAAAACGTCGACAAGTGTACAAAAACTCCCCGCCAGAGCGGAGAGTTTTCTGCTGTTAGCTACACCGATGGGGACCCGGCCTAGCGCGCGAGGCTCACCGAGACGGTGAAGTCTTCGATGACTGGGTTCGCCAAGAGCCGTGAACCGACCGACCCCGCCAGCTGGTAGGCCTCCTCCTCGTCCGCCGCCTGGAGCCGCAGCCGGAACGCCTTGCCGGCCCGCACACCGCTCACGCCGCTGAAGCCAAGGGCCGGGAGCGCCCGCTCTATCGTGGCCCCCTGCGGGTCGGCGATCTCGGCGCGCAACTGCACCTCGACGAGAGCCTCAAAGCCGGGCATCGGGCGCTCCCGCCCCGGGCCAGCCAGCCCTCGCCCCCGGCCGGTCGGCTCCCGCCCCGGGCCAGTCGTCGAAGCGCAGGCCGCTCAGGCGCTCGTAGGCCTCGACGTAACGGGCGCTCGTCGACTTCACGACCTCCGGGGGTAACGCAGGCGGCGGCGGTACCTTGCCCCAGCCCGTGGTCTCCAACCAGTCTCGCAACGGCTGCTTGTCGAAAGACGGCGGCGCGCTGCCCGGGCACCATTGGTCGGCAGGCCAGAACCGGGAAGAGTCAGGGGTGAGGACCTCGTCGCAGATAGCCAGCTCGCCGTCGATGAGCCCGAGTTCGAACTTGGTGTCCGCGATTACGATGCCTCGTCCCGCCGCTCGCTCCGCTCCCGAGCGGTACGCTTCCAGGCAGATCTCCCGGGCAGCCGATGCCGTCTTGTCCCCCACCAGGTCCGCCGCCTGCTCGAACGAGATGTTTTGGTCGTGGCCGACCGTCGCTTTCGTGGACGGCGTGAAGACCGGTTCGGGCAGCCGGTCGGATTGGAGCATCCCCGAGGGCAGCGGCTGGCCGTGCATCGTGCCCGAGCGCTTGTACTCTGCCCAAGCCGAGCCCGAAAGGTAGCCGCGGACGATGCACTCGATGGGCAGCATCTCCGCCTGGCGGACCACCATCGAACGGCCCTCCGCGTAGGAGGGGTCGATGCCGGCAGCGCCGAGGTTGGCCTCGGCGGGCACGCCCAACCGGACCAGGTGCGAAGGGGCCACATTCGCCAGTTGCGCGGCCCAAAACGCCGTGAGGGCGGTCAAGACCCGGCCCTTGCCTGGGACCGGTTCGGCCATGACCACGTCGAAGGCGGAGATGCGGTCCGAAGTCACGAACAGCAACCGTTCCTCGTCAAGCTGGTAGATGTCGCGGACCTTGCCCGAGTAGATGTGCTTCATCACCCCTGCCTCTTCGCACCCTGCCTCTTGCACTCAACTCTTACGCATCGTGCCTTCTCCACTCCACCGTAGCGGCCTGTCCCCGCCGGCGCGCGCACCACATGCGAGGGGGCGAGGGCGCCTCCTGGTATCGTTAGCGGGTGGCACAGCGTGTGGGTGTCGTGGTCTTTCCGGGGACCAACTGCGAGCACGACGTGGCCGAAGCGGTAGAGCTCCTCGGGGCGGAGGCGGAGCTCGTCTGGCACGGTTCGGGCCAGATCGGGAGTTTCGACGCCCTAGTGCTGCCGGGAGGCTTCGCGCACGGCGACTACGTCCGGCCCGGTGCAATCGCGCGGTTCTCTCCCGTCATGAACGCTGTCGGCGAGTTCGCCCGAAGTGGGGGTCCCGTGGTGGGGATTTGCAACGGCTTCCAGATCCTGGCCGAGGCCCACCTCCTGCCGGGGGCGCTGCAGAAAAACAGGGGGCTCAGCTTCCTCTGCCAGATGACGGAGGTCGAGGTCGCGAGCGACCGCTCGGCCCTGACGGCGGGACTGGCCCTCGGCCGGCGCCTGCGAGTGCCGATCAACCATTTCGAAGGTAATTACACCGCCGGGCCAGGAGTGCTGCGCGCCCTCGAGGACGAGGGCCGCGTTGTCCTGCGCTACGTCTCCAACCCGAACGGCGCCGCCCACGACATCGCAGGCATCTGCAACGAGGACGGCAACGTGGTCGGGCTCATGCCTCACCCCGAGCGAGCCACGAGCGAGCTGCTCGGCTCGGCCGACGGGACGCTGCTGTTGAGGTGCCTGCTCGCGTGGGGCCAAGGTGGACGGCGACCGGGAGTACCGTCCGCCGCGGCCACACCTGCCGGCCCGCCAGTACCGGTGGTACCAACAGCGCCCGCCCCGCCGGTCGCCTCGGCGGTCACAGCCGGTAGCCGAACTTGACGGCGGTGGGACCGGCGATGCGGGCTATCACCCGCCGCTCGGCCGTGGTGACCTGCCGGTAACCCCCCGGGTCCGCCGTCCCGTCCACCCGCACCGACAGTACCGAGGGGTCCAGCTTCAACCCCGACAGAGCCCCGATCTCGTCGAGGATCCCGCCCCCTTTCACCAGGTCCTCAAAGCGCACGAGCAGGCAACGTGGCCGCTTCGCGGCATAGGCGTGCATGCCCGATGCCAGCGCCTCCCAGTGGCGGGCGAAGTCTGCGGCCGACACCACCGGCGTCTTCGGGTAAGAGGCGAACCAGATCTCGCCGATGCGGCAATAAGAGGCCCATGCGTCAACGGGGTTGCGTACCAGCAGCAGGACCGTCGAAGCCGGGAACAGCGTCGCCAGGTAGCCCACGTCTTCAGCGTCGAGGTGGGTCTCCTTCAGGCCCCACCGGGGAAACCCTCGTTGCTTGGCCGGCTTGGCGAACAGCTCGCGCAGGAACGCCCGGTGGGCGCTGAGGAGCTGGGCCGGCTCGGGGTAGAGGTTGGCTATCCAGTTCTGCGCCAGTTCCTCGGCTTGCCGGCCGGCGCCCAAGAAGAACGAGTCCCGCGGCCAGCCGAGGGCGAAGGGCTGGAACGACTTGCTGAGCCGCTGGACATAGCTACAGCCGCTGTACGGCTCTCCCCAGATGAGCACCTGGTTGGACGAGGTCACCAGCCGTTGCAGCAGTGTCGACCCGCTCCGCCAGCCCGCGGAGCACACGAGCACGGGGTCGTCGGTGGCGTCACCCGCCCCCCAGCGCTCGACGAAGGAGGCGAGGCCCGACTCCGCGCTTGGGAGTCGCCGGTAGAGGCGGTAGCGCTGGAGGACCCGGGCCGGGCGCCCTAGGTAGGCCTCGGCAGGGCGGAACACCGGCCGGCAGGTGTTGTAGACCCGCCGGGCGCTGCTGGAAGCAAGGGGCCGCAAGCCTGTCCACACGTTCATCAGGCGACGACCCGGGGCGCTGTCACCATGGGATTCTCCCCAAGCAGCCCGGCGCTCCTCCACCTCTCGCTCGGCTTTCCCCTTTCGGCTGCCCCTCGCCTCCCGGCTGCCACCCGCCTCCTGGCTACCCCGCGCCTCCTGGCTACCCCGCGCCTCCCGACTGCCCCCGCGCGCCTCGGCTGTCCTCGCTCAGCCGGTCAGCCGCCCAGCTGGGAGTAGTCTTTCCTCCTCAGTGGCCTGGTCACCAGCTTTCCCGCGTCGTTGGGGACTTGGGCCGGTTGGCGCCCGAGCAGGAACCTGACCCCGGTCACGCCCGGGAACGCAGTTACCGTGTAGACGATCTGCGCCGCGGCGACCGTCTGGTCCTGCCCGCCCAGGTTGGCGAAGGACTCGGGCAAGCGCACCGATATGACGCCGCTACGTAGGGGACCGCTCCTGAGGGGCCCCACCGAGGAGGCGGGGCTCACCAGGCCCTGGTCGGACTCGACCTCGGTGGGGCCTTGGGCCAGCGCGTTCAGCACCGCGGCGACGGTGGGCGGCCTGGGGACCTCGACCCGCACCGGTACCAGGTGCTCGTCCGTCCCTTGCAGGTAGACCGTCGCCGCCGAGGTGACGAGGCCGGGTGCCGAAGTGGTGGGGAGGGGAGAGCGGAGCAGCCCGTAGGGCACGGCTTTGGGGTCGAGCGCATGGGGGGCGCTCTCGGCGCCGACACCACATCCGGCGGCTCCGGCAGCCCCGGCCAAAAGCGATACGAGGGCCGTCAGCCCGGCCAGGGCGCGCCTCACCGCCACCACCGAGCGCAACGACCCGATGGGCCCCATCCACCCGAGCGGTCCCATCGCCACCACCGGTGCCACCCATCCCACCGACCCCGCCTCACAAGAGCTCGGCCTCGCTTTCCTGCTCGACCGCCGCCGCCTGCTCGACCGCCGCCGCCCGCTCGAGCGGTGCCCCCTGCTCGACTGGCGCCGAGGGGGGCGAGGCCAGGAGGGGCAACCAGACCACGAAGCGGGCCCCGCCGCCGGGGCGGTCTTCCACGGCGGTACGGCCATGGTG
>JBOGGK010000520.1:0-6849 GCA_050744045.1 Acidimicrobiales bacterium
CGCCACTTCGACGCGGCGCCACTTCGACAACCTGCGCAAGCTCTCGTCTGGCAGATATCAGGCGAGCTACTGGCACGAAGGCGAGCGCCACGTGGCCCCTGACACCTCCGTAGCGAAGGGCGGCGCACAGGCTTGGCTCTCAGCCAAGGAGACAGCATCAACGCCAGGACACGGCGCGGCGCTTCAAGCGAGCTCAGCTGGCCCTTCTAAAGCGCGCCGATGCGCGCGTCACGCTCGGTGGGCTGCTCGCGCCGCCGGGCGTTCTCGGCGATCAACTCCTCGAAGGAGAGGCCGTCAACACCACGAGAGGCGCCATCAGGATCGTCTCCGCGTACAGCTGAGTGACATCTCTTTGCATTGGTGGGGACAGAACGGATCCGATTAGCCTCTAAATGATCGATAGTCGATTGGCTCGCCGAGCGCGATTCCCTTCTGCGTTATCTGAAACTCCCTGACAGTGGCATCGGTCGAGGATGCTCGCGACTTGAGGATCGTAAGGGCGCGCTTCATCTCAGCTCCATCTTGGACGTGCTGGAGAAGGACCACGTTGTCGGCGATATGCGACATCCCGAAGTCGCTGAGGCGCGTGATACGGAACAGTTCGACGGTCTCGAACGTGAACATCAGGCTCACGCCGAGACGGGTGCAGTGCGCGACGAGCGAGTGGACGAACTCACTGAAGCGCAATGGGTCGGGCGAGGCGGCTGCCAGATCGCTGAGGCTGTCGATCACAACTCGCCGTGCCCCTACCTCGTCGATGCAAGCGACGAGCTCGTTGGCCAGTTCGTCGATGTAGAGGTCCACCGGCGAGCGGTTCATGATCCGGACGCTCGGGTCGTCGATTGACCACCCGAACCGGCCAAGGATGCGCGCTAGTTGCGCTCGGTTCTCTTGGAGGGCCACAAGGATTCCTGGTTCGTCCCGGTGCCCACCCTCGAAGAGGAAGTGGAGGCCCATGAGGGTCTTGCCCGCTCCCGACGGTCCAACGATAAGGGTGGTCGACCCGGGCCAGTAGCCATCGTTTAGTGACTCGTCGAGGGCTGGTACTCCAGTCGGGACGCGCTCTTCGTTCGGCACCTGCGCCGCCTGGCCAATCTCGCCCGCGAGCCGGGGGTAGACCTTGAGGCCGTCGGGGCTTACCCGATAGGCATGGTCGCCTGATAGGAAGTCGCTCCCCCGGAGCTTACGAACTCCGACGTAGCGAATGGACCGCTCGGCCACCCGCTTCGTCTGGAGCACGATGACCGCGTCGGCTACCGCGAACTCGGGGGAGTCCTTCGCACCCCGCGCGTCATATTCGCTCACCCACAGCGACGAGATCGCGAGCGCGGTGACCCGCCCGGAGAGATCGTGGAGGAACCGGCGGAAATCGGCCTCGTCGGTAGCGAAGGCCTTCAATGCCTTGAAGCTGTCGATCACGACGATGCCGGGCCGGCGCTCTTTCACCAAGGAGGAGATCCGCTCCGACGCCGCACCGAGGCCTTTGTCCGCCAACGCGTCTCCGAGGTCGTCGTAGAACACGGAGTTCCCGACCTTGGTGACGTCGAAGAAGCTGAGGGACTGCCCGTAGCGCAAGAGCTTGTCGAACGGCTCCGACGCCGTCGAGAGATAGAGCGCCGGTCGATCCTTAGTGGCATTCGCGAACACGCAGTTCTGAGCGAGGATCGTTTTGCCACTGCCCGGAGCTCCGGCCACAAGCGTGATCGAGTCCGTGATGAGCCCCCCGCAGAGGACAGTGTCGAGCCCAGCGACGCCCGAGGAGAAGCGGCCGATCATGCTTTGGCGTCCTTCCTCGAAGGCCGCGTGAGGGCGCTCTGGCCCAGTAGATCCCGAACGGTAGAGACGAACGGCAACGGATCGATGGGCTTGGAGAGAAAGGCGCTCGCGCCCGCGGCCAGTGCCTCGTCAGCCAGGTCAAGTGCCGACACCGCCAGCACCGGAGCGTTACCGCGTTGCGCCAGCTGGCTGCAAAGCCCGAGCCCGCCTCCGGATATCATCAGCTCGACAATCGACAGGTGGGGCTCCCGGTGGCTGAACAGTCGTGCGGCACCCGCTGGGTCGAAGGCCAAGCAGACGTCATAGCCCTCGGTGCGCAGGAGGTACTCCGAGAGCTCCGCGGCGTACCGGTCGCGTTCGGCCAACAGGACCATGACCATCGCTCCCTCCGCTTCGGGCTGGCTCACGACGTTCGTGACACGTAGTTCCTCGCCCAACAGCCGATGGGCATCGCCTGCCCCCACGCCTTCCTCGAGGGCCTTGGCGATGAAGCGAAGATGGTCTAGCTCGTCGCGGGAGTAGACCCGCTGACCACCCTTGCTTCGCGAGGGGACGACCAAGGCATACCGCTCTTCCCACGCTCGAAGCGTCGCCGCGTCGATGCCCAACATCTTGACCACGGCCCCAATCGAGTACACCGGTCGCTGTCCCGATGTTTCTGGCTCCGTCCGCTCGCGGTCGGGATCGCTCATGAAACCGACCCGGCGAACTGGAGGTGGAACAGCGCGTCAAGCTCGGTGAGCGCGAGCAATCTGGTCATGCATGCAGGTGGGTCCACAAGGAGAAGCTTCGCACCCCGAGCATCGCACGTGTGGTGAGCTCCGATGAGCAAGCCCAGACCAGAGCAATCGATGAACGTCAAACCCGAGCAGTCGACCTCGATGTCGCCGTCGAGGCGAGCGAGGCACTCCTGGACCTCGGGCACCCCGGCCACGTCCAGCTCACCGACGAGCTTCACCCTGCTCGGTCCCATCTCGACCACGCTGAGTAGCTGGAAGGAGCCCATCAGAACCTCCCGATGAGTTGTGCAATACCTCTACCCAACCTTTACGAGAGATACTGCTCCAAGCTTGGGGTCGGTGTCAACCCCGTCATGGCGGGAGCGCAATGGCCCCCCGACCGTTGACGTGGTACCGCGGCCACCTAGGCGAACCTCTACCCGAGGCGACGGCCGGGCAGTTCTACGTGGTAGTCGCAGCGTACCGTAGGCTGGCAGCGTGAGGCTGCGACGAAGCGAGGACCGTGGCGATGCCGGTCGTGGCAAGAAAAGGGTGCGCGGCGCCATCGGGCGGACGTTCATGCGCGTGCCCCTCCTTCGGCGCTGGTACGTGCGGCGGATCTTGAAGTTCATCGACAAGTCCAAGGCCAAGGGCCGCCCCCTGCCAGAGGGCATGGCCGAGACCGCCCGGTTCCTGTCAAGGGTGCCCAAGCACCAACGCGCCAAGGCGTTCGAGGACGCCATCGAGGCCAACCAGGAGGTGCCCAAGATGGGGCGCCAGTACCGGCGGGCCGCCTCCCGCCAGCGCCACAGCGGCAAGGGCGAAACCCGTTTCCGCCCGGGGCTGCCCCCAGGGGCCCTCAAGCAGGGACGCCAACGTCCCCGCTGACCGCTCACCCGTGACGCCGGGGCGGCGGTCTACCCGGCCATGAAGGCTGGGTTGGACTGGCCCAGCGGTGGGAATAGACGAAAGCTCAGCAGGAAATAGCACCACAACCGTGAGCGGGAGGACCGTCTACCGGCCCGCCGAGCGAAGGGAACGATACTATGCTTGCGTTGCTGTTGATTTTGTTGCTGGCACTTGTGCTGTTCGGTGTGGGGTTCACGCTCCACTTTCTCTGGATAGCGGCTGCCGTCATATTCCTGTTTTGGTTGGCCGGTTTCGCGTTCCGCTCCGGCAGTGGTCGCCGGCGTTGGTACTATTGGTAAGTAAATTGTTCAACTTCCTGAGGAACGATGAACAGCAAAGGTGCATGCTGTAGATCGGGGGGGCCCCATCGAAGGCGCTGGTTTTCCTATCGATGGTGAGCGCGCTCAGCCAAGACCAAGCTCGCTTAGTGGGTGTCGCCCTCGGCGGCACCCGGGTCTTGCTAGGCGTGGCCCTCTTGGCCGCGCCTTCATTGGCCCGCTTGTGGGTCGGGGCCGCAGGGCGCACCCCAGGGGGCCGGGTCTTGTCCCGGTCGCTGGCGGCCAGGGACCTCGCCTTGGGCGCGGGGGCGATCTTCGCCCGCGGCCACCCGGAGCGCCTCCGCACCTGGGTGAGCTTGGCAGCACTAGGTGACCTGGTCGACACGCTGGGGACCGCCGCCGCGTCGGGGCTCGCAAAGCCCGCCCGCGTCCTGGTGACGCTGAGCTCGGCGGGAGCGGCCGCCGCCGGCACCGTCGCGGCGTTCTCGCTGCCGGCCGACGACCAGGCCTGCGGATAAGCCGGATAAGCCGGATGAGCGGACGCCCTGGGGGCGGTGGCCCTGGGGGCGGGAACTTCGTAGCGAGAACCTGGGAGCGGGGGCCGGGCTTACCTGCGCCGGAGGTCCTCGTTGCCCGGGCGAAGGGCCAAGCCGTGCCCCAGCCGGGCGACGTCGGGGCACAACACCCCGCCTACTGGGGAAAGCGCCCCATCGAAGAGCATGTTCTCGATCCGGTGGTGGTCGTGGAAGTACTCGAGGTGGCGCAGATTGGGGACGCTGACGGCCACGTGGGCGTGCAGGTTGGGTGCGCAGTGGCCGGAGACCTGCAGGTTGTGCGCGGCGACCAGCGCCGCGGCCTGACGCCATCCCGTGTAGCCGCAGCACCGGGTGACGTCCAACTGGACGCAGTCCACGGCTTGGGCATAGAGCATCTTGGCGAAGTACCATTGGTCGTAGCCGTACTCGCCGGCGGCCACGTCAGCTGTGCAGTTGTCGCGCACCTCGCGCAAGCCGTCGAGGTCGTCTGAGGAGACCGGCTCCTCGAACCAGGTGACGCCTTGGTCTTGCGTGAAGCGACGGCCCATGCGGATCGCCTGCTTGCGCGTGTAAGCGCCGTTGGCGTCGACGAACAACTCCGTCTCCTCCCCTATCACCTTGCGGGCGAGCCCGACACGGTGGTGGTCCCGCTCGGGTTCGGTACCCCAGGACTCGCCGACCTTGATCTTCACCTTGTCCATGCGCCACTCCGAGACCCATTTCTCCAACTGGGCCACGGTCGCGTCGTCGTCGTAGGTGGTGAAGCCCCCGCTGCCGTACAGGGAGACTTCGGGCCGGGCGCGCCCGAACAATTCTGCCAGGGACATGCCGAGCAGGCGCGCTTTCAGGTCCCACAGGGCGATGTCGACCGCCGAGATGGCGCACGAGGCGACGCCGGGCCGCCCCAGGTTGCGGCACGCCCGCACCATCGACTCCCAGAGGGCAGGGACGTCGAAAGCGTTGCCGCCCACCACCTCGGAGACGAGCTTGGCTTCGATGACGACCTGTGCACCCGGGCCGCAGTAGGTCCAGCCGGTGCCGGTATGGCCCTCGGCATCGGCCTCCACGACAACGACGGTGGTCGACCCCCAGGCGAGTGTCCCGTCGCCCTCGGGCTGGTCGGTGGGCACCTCGAACACCGCCGTGCGCAGCGCCCGCACCTGAGGGTGGCCCGAACGGGCCGAGCGGGCGGGGGCCCTGTCGCCTTCTGGTCCTGTCGGCACCCCTAAGAACTACCCCGGCTGTGCTCGTCCCACCCAGGAGCTCTCGCGGCCACCCCCGCCTCCCCCGCCAAGCCTCCCGCATCGGCGACGGCTACGTGAACGTTGGCCCCAAGCCCGAGCCGCTGCAGAAGTACCGCGAGGAGGGCGGCAAGGGACCGGCCATCGCGGCGATGAAAGTGTGCTGGGGCGAAGACGAGCGGGCCGCCCACAAGCTTGCCTTCGACGTGTGGAAGACCACCGGGGTCCCCGGCGAGCTCAACCAGGAGCTGTCCCTCCCCCGCCACTTCGAGCAGGCCGCCCAACTGGTCAGCGAGGAGACGGTGACGGAGGCAATCGCCTGCGGGCCCGATCCCGAGGCCCACGCTCAGTTGCTGCGCAACTACTTCGAGGCCGGCTACGAGACCGTCTACGTCAGCCAGATCGGCGATGACCAGGCCGGCTTCCTCGAGTTTTTCTTCAAAAAGGTGCGCCCGCGACTGTCGCTCTGACCCGCCGCCGGGCGACCTCGAAGCAGGCCACCGCCCCCGCCGCGGCCACGTTGAGCGACCCCAACATGCCGGCCTGGGGCACCCGCACGAGGGTGTCGCAGCGCCGGCGGACCAGCCGGGACAGCCCACCGCCCTCCGCGCCGAGCACCAAGGCAACGGCACCGTCAAGGGCCGGCGCCCGCCACAGCTCCTCGTCCCCGGAAGGGTCGAGGCCCACCGCCCACGTACCTGACGCCTTCACCTCCGCCAGAGCGGCGGCGACGCTGGCCACCTGGGCTATGGGGACCACTTCCACCGCGCCGGCGGCGGCCTTCACAGCCGCCGGGGTCAGCGGTGCTGAACGGTGCCGGCTCACCACTACACCGCCGGCGCCGGCGCAGGCCGCACTGCGCAGGAGGGCGCCGAAGTTGCCCGGGTCGGTGACCTGGTCGAGCACCAAGAGGAAAGTGGGCGCTGCCCCTCCGGACGGCGCCAGCAGTTGCTCCAAGGGCACCGCCCTCACCGGGCGCGCCCAGGCGATGACACCTTGGGGCGCGGAGGTCCGGGCGGCGGCCACGATAGCGGCAGAGTCTTTCATCTGGACGGCGACACCCCGCTCCCGGGCCAGGGCCACGATGCCGTCCAGGGGCTTCCGGGGGCCATCGGCAGGCCGCCGGCCAGACGGGTCGGGGGGGTCGCTGGAGCGAGCGAGCCAGATGCGTTCGACCGGCCGGCGGCCCAGCGCCAAGAGGCCGTGGACGGCGTGGCAACCTTCGACCTGTTCCCCGCCGAGCCCGCTGGGGCGGCGGAGCGGCCCTGGTTTCCTAGCGGAGGACGAGCTCACCGCTCTCGACCAGCACTACAGCCAAGCACGCGATCCCCTCTTCCCGCCCGAGCGCCCCGAGCCCCTCCCCCCGTTTGGCCTTCACCGACACCGGCGC
>JBOGGK010000521.1:0-10011 GCA_050744045.1 Acidimicrobiales bacterium
GTGTTCGCCGAGTAGGTGTAGCGGCTGCCCGCGCTGTCCAGGACCTCGCGCCGGGTCCGGGCGACCGCGGGCACGGCGGCCCACCCGGAGCCGTCCCCCTCCAGGGCCGAGACGAGGGCGGCGTCGATGCGGTCGTGCTCGAGGCACCAGATCAAGATGGCGGAGACGACGCCTCCGTCCTGGCCGGCGCCCACCAGTTCCGGGTCCCGGGCCCGGGCGAGCAGGACCGCCCTAGACATGCCGGCCTGCTCCTCGGGCTGGCGGGGGCGGCCGAAGAGGACGGCGTCGGCCTCGGTCTCCCAGGTCCTGAACCTGGGGCAGGCGCGCGTGCAGCTGGTGCAACCGCGCAGGCCGTGGGTGCAACCCCCCGGGCCGAGCTCTGGTTCCAGGTGGAAGGGCCGGTACGCGCCCGAGGAGGTGTCGTAGCCCAGCACGTCGTGGGGGCAGGCGACGATGCAGGCGGCACAACCCGTGCACAGCCCGGTTGTCACCACCTCGGAGTACAGCTCCGCCCACTCGGCCTTCCAACGCTGCGGGGCGGGGCGCTCTTCGGCTACGGTCACCCCACTAGCGTAATGGCGGGCGGGGAGCGGCCGTTCGTAGGCGCTCGGCGCCAGGTGCCAGCCGCGGCCCTCGCCCCCGTCTCATCGCCGGGGCGCCGCCTCGCTGTGGGGTCCCCGTCACGGCAACGCGGAGGTGCCATATTGGTTCCAGTGACCGTGCTGGACCGCCTCCGCTTGGACGGGCGCGTGGCGTTCGTCACCGGCGCCCGTCGGGGCTTGGGGCTGGCGTTTGCGAGGGCGCTGGGTGAGGCCGGGGCCAGGGTCGCGATCAGCTCCCGCCAAGCGGGGGAGGCGGACCGGGCCGCCGGCCAGCTGAAGGGCGAGGGCATAAGCGCCCTTGCCGTCAGCGGCGACGTGACGGTGGACGGGGGGTACACCCTTTGGTGACAAAGAGCTTCAGTGGGCGGGCCTACGGCGAGCAGCTTCACACCGAGATCGGCTCCAACGCCCCCGTCATGTTCAGGTTGCCGCCCGAACTGCACAGCGTCAGTGAGGCAAGGGCCAAACTGGGCGAAGCCGCCAGGTCCTGGGGTTGCCCGAGCGAGCTCGTCGAAGACGCCCGCCTCGTGCTCTCGGAGCTGATGAGCAACGGGGTGCTGCACGCTCGGACCGAGCTCGAAGTGGCCCTTTCCCAGCGCGATGGCGGGGGCCTGCGCATAGAGGTCCACGACGCCAGTGCCGCCCCCGTGCTGCCGCCGTTGGACGTCGCCAAGGCGGCCGCCAATTTGCTCGACGACCCTTTGCCGTCGGAGTTGCTCGCCGAGCTCCTTACCGAGCCGGCCGCCACCGGGAGGGGCCTGGCGGTCGTGAGCGCCCTCAGCCGCACGTGGGGCTGGTCCTCGGACAGGGCGGGAGGCAAGGTGGTCTGGGCCGAGCTGGCGAGCGGGCCGGGCGAGCAAGCGGCTCCCGAGCGGGGCAACGGCGGCCGGCCGGGCTACCCCATCCGGCCCGTGCGGCTGATCGCGGTGCCTGTGCGCCTGCTCAAGGTCTCTGAAGACCACTTCGACGACCTCTTCCGCGAGCTTCAGATGGCCCACATGGCCAAGCCGGTTGCTGGTACCCCGGCCCCCGTGCAGGCGGTGGCGCCCCCGGGCCGCCCGCCGGGCGGCCTCGCGGGCGGTGGCGACGCCTTGCTGGTAACCGGGAAGCTGGCTTCGCTCGCAGAGGACGTGAGGAGCCGGGTCGCTTGGATGCGCGAGCCGGTCAGGCGGGCGATCTGGGAGGCGACGCGCCGGGGCGACCGCCTCCTCGATATCAACATCGTGGCCGACGCCGGGATGCCGCCTGTCCTTGAGGCGATGGAGGACCTCTTGGCCCAAGCGGCCAAGGCGGCCAAGGCCGGGCTCTTGCTCACGGAGCCGCCTTCCGCTGAAGTAGTGGGTTGGCGAAGATGGCTGCGCCAGGAGATGGAAGGCCAGATCTCGGGCCGGCCGCCGCGGGCATGCCCGTTCCCAGTGGTACCGGTGCACGAAACCGAGGGCAGCCCTGCTCGCTCCCGCCTGGACGCCGCCCGGCGAGAAGCGGTCGCCCAACTGCGCTCGCTGCTGGCCAAGGGCTCCTCGCCCCGCCGGCAAGGGCGGGGGCCGGGGCCGGGCTATGCGGGGGACAAAACGGTGACCGAAGGGCTCGCCAGGGTGGTCGAGTACGTCGGGGCACGGCGCGCGGTGCTCTGCATGCTGGCCGGGGACAACGAAACTGTAACGTTTGGTGCGTCGTGGGTTTTTCCTCGGCCGTGGCCGAGTACTGGCAGGGCTACCCCCTCTCGGCTGACTTGCCAGGGTCGGAGGCGATAAGGACGGCTAGGCCGGTAATGTTCCGGACGTTCGCGGAGCTGGACGAACGCTACCCGATATTCCTTTCCACCCCGTCCGAAAGCGACCCCGCCCTGGCTTGCCTGCCCCTCGTCCCCGACTGCGGAGAAGGCGCTATCGGCTGCCTCGCCATCGGCTTCGCCCAAGCGCGCGACTTCAGTCCGGGCGAGGTGTCGTTCCTCGCTCAGCTGGCGGCGGAGATTTCCGGCTTCATCGGCCGGCAGCACGAGCACCGGGTCCACGCCGCAGCCGCCGAGCGCCAGCTGGCGTTGGCCAGGGCGGCGGCGGCCCTGAAGCGCGCGGGCACGGGGGCTCAGGTGTGGGAAGAGCTAGTGGCAGCGGCGGTGGCCTCCATAGTCGACGGGGCCTCGGTCCACGTCGTGGAGGGAAAGGGGCGGCCGCGCTTCGTGCTCATCCGCCATCGCGACCCCGAGCGGGAAGCCGCAGCGACGAAGTTCCTCCAAAGGGCCACGCGGCGCGAAGACCGCGACGACATGGTCGGGGAATGCGCCCGCACCGGCCAGGCATCGGTGCTCCAGAGCGTCTCCGAAGAGGCGATAGCGGCGGGCGTGAGCAACGCCGAGGAGGTCGAACTGCTCCGCCAGGTCGGCATCGGTGCTGTCGGGGTAGTGCCTGTGCTCTCCAAGGGCAAAGTAGTGGCAGTGCTGAGCTTCGCCAACAATGTCGGGCGGTTCGTCACCGACGAGGAGCTCGGGGCGCTCCAGTGGCTGGCGGGCGAGGCCGGTGGGGCGTTGGCCATCCTGCGCCCTGGCACCAAGGCGCGAGCGTGAGCGCGCGCCGGGACTTAGAGGCCCTCGTGACCACGATGAGCCTGGACGAAAAGGCCGCCCTCACCGCTGGCGCCGACGCTTGGCACACGGTGGGCGTCGACAGGCTCGGGATCCCTCCGGTCAAGATGACGGACGGGCCTAATGGCGCCCGGGGCGCCACCAGCGCCGAGCGCCTTAGCCTGACTCCTTCGTCGTGCATACCGTGCGGTTCGGCACTTGGCGCCACCTGGGACCCCGAGACCGTGGCCGGCGCCGGCGCCGCGGTCGCCCGCCAGGCGAGGCAAAAGTCGGCCCGCGTCCTGTTGGCCCCCACCGTCAACCTCCAGCGTCACCCGCTTTGGGGCCGTAACTTCGAGTGCTTTTCCGAGGACCCGTTCCTGAGCGGGAAATTGGCCGCCGCCTACATCGAGGGCGTCCAAGCGCAGGGCGTCGTGGCCACCGTGAAGCACCTGGTCTGCAACGAGAGCGAGCACGAGCGCCGGACCAGCTCTTCGGAGGTGGACGAGCGCGCCTTGAGAGAGCTGTACCTCGTGCCCTTCGAGTTCGCCGTGCGCGAGGCCCGGGTACAGGCCGTCATGACGAGCTACAACCGGCTCAACGGGCGCTACGTCGCCGACGATGAGCGGATCCTGGCCGAGATCCTGCGGGGGGAGTGGGGCTTCGACGGGATCGTGATGACGGACTGGTGGGCCTTGGCGTCCACGGTCGATGCCGCTCGGGCGGGCCTTGACCTGGAGATGCCCGGGCCCGGGCGCTCGTTCGGCCCCGTGCTGGCCGAGGCCGTGCGCCGGGGAGAGGTGGACGAGGGCTGGCTCGACGAAAAGGTGCGCCGGCTCCTCTACGTGTTCGACCGGGTGGGCGCGCTGGAGGGCCCGGCTGAGGACACCGAGGCCCCCGCCGACGACGAGCAGGACCGGGCCCTGGCCCGGCGCGCGGCGGCCGACGCCATGGTGCTGCTGAAGAACGAAGGCGGCGTCCTCCCCCTCGTGACCGGCGGCCTGCGGCGCGTCGCCCTTGTGGGCCCGGCCGGGGAGAAATTGGCGGTCATGGGCGGGGGGAGCGCGCGGGTGGTGCCCCATTACACCCTCTCGCTGGCCGAGGCGCTCCGTCGCCGGCTCGGCGCCGGCGTGGAGGTGGCTCTCGAGGCGGGCTGCCGGCTCCCTCCCCGAGCGGGCCCGGTGCCTGCCGGCATCGGACCGGGCGACAGCACAGGAGGGCCCGGGCCCCACGCCCTTGACGATGGCATCGCCCGGGCGGTCGAGCTGGCCGGGGGCGCTGACGTCGCCGTCGTGGTCGTCGGGACCGACGACCACTGGGAGAGCGAGGGCTACGACCGCCTCGACATGGACCTGCCCGGGGACCAGTGCGCCCTGGTCGAGCGGGTGGTCCAGGTAAACCCCAACACGGTGGTGGTCCTCAACACGGGGGCGCCGGTCGCCCTGCCTTTCGCCGAGCGGGTGCCGGCCCTCCTCCAGTGCTGGTTCGGGGGCCAGGAGCTCGCCAACGCCCTCGTCGACGTGCTGGTGGGCGACGCCGAGCCGGGCGGGCGCCTCCCGGTGACGATGCCCGAGCGCATCGAGCACGCTCCGGCGTTCGGCAACTTCCCGGCTGAGTCCAGCGTCGTCCGTTATGGAGAGGGCCAGCTGGTGGGGTACCGCTGGTACGAGGCGCGCCGGTTGCCCGTGCGTTTCGCGTTCGGCCACGGCCTTTCCTACACGACCATGCGCTGGGGGCCGGCACGGGCCAGTTCCCGCACCCTAGAGCCAGGGGGCAGCCTCCGGGTCGAGGTGGAGGTGGAGAACACCGGGCCCCGCCCGGGCAGCGAGGTCGTCCAGATCTACGTGGCCCCGCCCGGGGGCGGGCAGCTGTCGCCGGGCGGGAGGTCCCGGCCGGTCAAGGCCTTGAAGGGCTTCGCCAAGCTCCGCCTCAGGCCGGGCGAGAAGCTGACCGCGGTCGTCGAGCTGAACCAGCGCAGTTTCGCCTACTACGACGTAGCCGACGAGATCTGGCCGGCACTGTCCGAGCGGGTGCGCCACCACGACGTCCACGGCCCCCGGGGCCTGCACCGCTCCGCACCCGGCTGGTACGTCGATGCCGGGACCTACGAGGTGCAGCTCGGCCGCAGTTCGACCGAGATATGCGAGCGCCTCGAGGTCGAGGTGGCCGGGAGCGACAAGCCCTTGCCGTTCGGTTCACCCCCCGGCTGAGCGGGGAGGCTCCACCTAGAGTGGGCCGTACACGGACGCGCCGCTGTCTCAGGTGGGACCGCACGTGCTATGGGAAAGGCAGCCGATGACTGGTTCGACGATCACCACTTGGGGCGTGGCGTTACCAGACCGTGTCCTCACCAATGGGGAGCTCGAGAGGCGCCTCGACACCACCGATGCCTGGATCATGGAGCGCACGGGCATCCGCGAGCGCCACGTGGGCGGGACCACAGTGGGCCTCGCGGTCGAGGCCGGCCGGCGGGCGCTCGAGCGGGGCGACGTCGACGTGTCCAGCATCGACCTCCTGGTCGTCTCGACCAACACGCCCGACCAGGCGGTGCCTGTGGTTTCGGCCGTGGTGCAGCACCAGCTGGGCCTCCGCTGCGGCGTGCTGGACATCAGCTCGGGATGCTCGGGGTTCGTCTACGGCCTGGTGGTCGCCGAGGGCCTCCTGGCGAGCGGCTTCGACCGGGTGCTCCTCGTCGCCTCCGACACGGTCTCGCGGATCGTCGACCCCGCGGACCGTTCCACCGTCGTGCTCTTCGGCGACGCGGCGGCGGCAATAGTCTTGGAAGCGTCGCCCGGGCCGAGAGCGGTGCTCGGCTTCGACCTCGGCGCCGACGGCAGTTGCGCTGACATCTTGTACCGCGAGCACGGTCAGTACCTGGTGATGAACGGCCGGGAAGTCTTCCGCCGCGCCGTGCGGGCCAGCATAGCCTCGGCCGAGGCGGCTCTCGGCAACGCCAAGGTGGGCGCCGACCAGATCGCTCTGTTCGTGCCGCACCAGGGCAACCTCCGCATTATCGAAGCCGTCGCCAAACGGCTCGGGTTCTCCGAGGACCGCACCATGTCGGTCGTGGAGCGTACCGGCAACACCTCGTCGGCGTCGATCCCCTACGCGCTCGCCGAAGCCGCCGACACCGGGCGCCTCCAAGTCGGCGACCTCGTGCTCCTGGCCGGCTTTGGGGCGGGCATGACCTGGGCGAGCGCCGTTGTCCGCTGGGGCCGGGAGCTCGTGGCGCCCTAGGCGCTCATCAGCGCGTCACCGCCACCTGGCGCTCGCCGAGCGCCTCCGCCACCGCGAGGCCCTCGGAAAAGGCGCGGACCGCGTCGAGGCCAACTACGTCGCGTGCCCCGCCGATGCTGCAGTGCCATACGCCTGCCCGTGCCGCCACGGCGGCGACCCGGTCCTGGCGCAGCTGGCCGGCGGCGACGACCACGGTGTCGGCGCCCACCAGGCGTTCAGCCCCTCCGGCGTCGATCACGCGGACGCCCCCGGGCTCGATCGCCCGGTAGGTGACGCCGCCCATGACCTCTACGCCCCGGTGCCGCAGCTCCGCCAGGAGCGCCCAGCGGCTCGACCTCCCGAGGCCGGCCCCCGGCCTGGCGCTGCGCAGCATGACCGTCACCGAGCAGGCACCCGGCGCGGGTGGCCCCCCATCCCCGGTCGGGCGGGGGCTGGGTACCAGGCCCCACTCGAGCCGGAAGCGTTCGGCGGGGCCCAGGCCCGCCTGGCCCCTGCCGGCGCCCACCCCAGGAGCAGCACTGGCCATATGGGCGACGTCGAGGCCAATGCCGCCACCGCCGATCACGACGACACGGCGGCCCAGCGCCCCCTCGGCGAAGGCCTCGGGGTAGGGGATCACGTGCGCCAACCCCGCCCCGGGGAGCTCGAGGGCCCGGGGCACGACCCCGGTGGCAACGACCACCGCGTCGAAGCCGGCGAGGAGGCCGGCGTCGTCCTCGGTCACCGCCCTGCCCAGGTGAACGGCGACGCCGAGGCGGTCCAGCTCCCCGGCGAAGTAGGCGACGGTCTCGGCGTAGTCCTGCTTGCCAGGCACCCGGCAGGCCAGGCGGAACTGGCCGCCGAGAGCATCGCCAGCTTCGTACAGCTGGACGCGGTGGCCTGCCGCCGCGAGCGCTCGTGCCGCCTCCAGGCCGGCCGGGCCCCCGCCGGCGACGAGCGCGCGGAGCGGGGCGGCGGGGGCGGGAAAGACCACGCCGCCCTCCCGCCCGGCCCGAGGGTTGACCATGCACGAGACCGCCTCGTCGGCCAGGGAACGGTCGATGCAGGCTTGGTTGCAGGCGATGCACAGGTTGGGACGAAGGCCACGGCGGCCCTTGGCGACCACGGCCGGGTCGGCGAGGAACGGGCGGGCCATCGACACGAAGTCGAGCGCCGTGCTCTCCAAGAGGGACTCGGCCACCTCCAGGCGGTTGACCCGGTTGCCGGCGATGACCGCGACGTCACCCACGGCGGCCTTGACCCTCACCGACACCGGGGCCCATACCCCGGGAGGGACGATGGCCTGGACCGTCGGCACCGCCGACTCGTGCCACCCGATGCCCACGTCGAGCGCGTCGGCTCCGGCCGCAACGAGCGCTTTCGCAAACTCTAGTGCCTCGGCCTCCCCGGTGCCGCCTTCGACGAGGTCGGTCCCCGAGAACCGCGCGATCACCGGGAAGTCGGCGCCGGCGGCTGCCCTCACGCTCCTCACCACCTCGACGCCGAAGCGTGCCCGGCGCTCGGGGTCGCCGCCCCAGGCATCGTCGCGCCGGTTGGTGAGTGGGGAAAGGAACTGGTCGACCAGGTAGCCCTCCGAGGCCATGACCTCGACGGCGTCGAAGCCGAGCTGGCGGGCAAAGGCGCCGGCGCGCCCGAAATCGCCGATCGTCTCGGAGACCTCCCGGGCGGTAAGCGCCACCGGTTCCCGTTTGGAGAACCGGCTGTAGACCGCCGAAGGTGCCACTGGCGGCGGATCCGAAGGCGCTCGCAACGCGTACCGCCCGGCGTGGAACAGCTGCAGGGCGATGAGGCCGCCGGCCCCGTGGACCTCGCTCGCCACCCGGCCCAGGCTCGACCGGTGGGCGGGAGAGGTGAGCACGGCGTAGTTCGGCCCCCCGGCACCGGCCGGGCTGACCGCAGCGCCACCGGTCACGATCAGGCCGGCACCCCCCCGGGCCCGTTCGGTGTAGAAGGCGGCGAGCGCCGCCCCACCGTCGGCGCTGGCCTCCGAGCCGAGGTGCATGGCGCCCATGAGGACGCGGTGGGGCAGGCGGAGCGACCCGATGCGCCCGGGGGTGAAGACATGGGGGAAGGTGGACGGGCCGGCCTGCCCGCCCGGCCGGCCGCCTGCGGGGCGCCCGCGCTCAGCCGTCTCGGCCCCCCTTTTCCCGGTCGGGCGCCGGCCCGGGCAGATCCGTGACGAAGGGCGGCGCGACCAGGGACAAGCCGCCGTCGGCCACGATCGTCTGGCCGGTGATGTACTCCGAGCCCGGCCCGAGGAGGAAAACGACGACGTCGGCGATCTCCTGCGCGGTGCCCGGGCGAGCCTTGGGGATCTTGGCAACGACGCTTTCCATCGGCGCCATCCCGTCCATGTTGTAGAAGTGGTCGAGCGAGTCGGTCTCGATCAACCCGCCGCTCACCGCGTTGACGTTGATGCCTTTGGGCGCCAGCTCTACGGCCATGTACCGGGCCCACACCTCGATCGCCGCCTTGGCGGAGCCCAGGTTGGCGTAGGTCGGGAAGACCCGAGTGCTGCCGTAGCTAGAGAGCGCCACGATGCGGCCGCCTCGGTCCATGAGTGAGACCGCGTGTTGGGCGCCGAGGACGAACGAGCGCACGTTGGTGGCGAACGAACGGTCGAGGTGGTGCTGGCTGAGCTGCAATATAGGTTTGAACGAGCTCGCCGCCGCGTTGGAGACGAAGAAGTCCAAGCGGCCGAAGGCCTCCCGGGCGGCGTCGAACAGTTGGGCGATCTCGGCCGGGTGCTCGACGTCCGCTCGGACCGCGACCGCCTTGCCGCCGGCCGCCACGAGCTCGTCGCGGGCCGACTGCGCCGCCTCTGCCCTTCTCCTGTAGTTCACCACGACCGACGCGCCGCACCGGGCCAGGCTGAGCGCCACCGCGCGGCCGATGCCCCGCGAGCTCCCGGTGATCACTGCCACCTTGCCCGCGAAATCGTTCACCGGCTCAGTCACACGAGGGTCCATAGTGCCAGGTAGTAGCAGGCCGTGGCCACGAGCACCATGGCGTGCCAGACTTCGTGGTAGCCGAAGACCGCCGGGCTCGGGTCCGGGCGCCTCGTGGCGAGCACTCCCGCCCCGGCGAGGTAGAAGACGCCCATCACGGAAAACAGCGCTAGCGCCACCGCGTCCAGGCGGCTGAGCGCCCCTGGTAGCGTAGCCACCGCGAGGCAGCCGAGCAGGAGGTAGAGCGCTCCGCTCGCCACCCTGGTCCGTTCGAGGCGCCAAGTGGTCATCACGATGCCGCCGGCCCCCGCCGCCCAGGCCGCGCCGATCACTGCGTAACCCCAGGGGCCGGGATCCACCAGGAGGCAAAAGGGCGTGAAAGCGCACGACATGTAGACGAAGATCATGGCGTGGTCGGCCCGCCTCATGGCCCGCCGGGCCGCTCTGGGCATCGGGACGAGGTGGTACGCCGCGCTCACGCCGAACAGGGCGGCGAGAGCAGCCGCATAAAGTGCCATCGGCCACGCTCCGCCGTCGCGCCGCACGATCACTATGCCGGCCGGCACCGCCGCCAGCCAACCGCCGAGGTGGAGCCAGCCCCGCAGCGCCGGCTTGGGGTCGACGCCGGTGAGGCGCAGGGGGGCCACGCCGGCGCCGCCGGGGC
>JBOGGK010000522.1:0-4158 GCA_050744045.1 Acidimicrobiales bacterium
GCCCGCGACCCCGGCGCTCAGCCCGGGCTTGCCGCCCCTGCCCGCGACCCCGGCGCTCAGCCCGGGCCTGCCCTTACTGCCGGCCGGCGCCAGCGTGCCCCGGGCCCATGCCGCGCCCCGGGCCCTAGCCGTCCCCATGGCCTACCGTGCCGCCACTGCCGGGGCGGGCAGGGTGGCCCTGTGGCACGAGGCGCACAGGCCCAGCACGTCCAAGCGGTGGTCGAGGGTGAGGAAATCGTTGACGGTGGCCAAGTGGTCGAGATAGCTGGCCATTGCTACTTCGAACCCCGGGGTGGGCGTCAGGTCCAGCACCCTGCCGCAGCCGGTGCAGACGAGGTGGTGATGGTGCTCAGTGATCTCCTCGGCCAGCTCGAAGCGGTAGTAGTCGTCGTTGGCGGGCACCCGGCGGACCACCCCGGCCTGTTGCAGGTCGACCAGATGGCGGTAGGCGGAGCTGCGAGGCAAACCGGGGGCGCGTTCGGCGATGTCCTCGATGCTCACCGGGTGGCCGGCCTTGGCCAGCAGTTCCACCACCGCGCGGCGCCCGCTCGTGTAACGCTGGGAGATCTGCCGCAGTCGTTGCTCAACCACGCCGTGGAGCGTCTCGTTCACTACACCGACCCTACCGTGGCTAATTGGCGGGGCAGCGCCGCCCGGGGTCGGCCCCAGGCGGCCAGGGCGCGACCGGTCCCGTACCAAACGGCTGCCATTGTCGCTACGAAGAAGCCCATCGGCCAGTTGGAAAAAAACGATGCCGCTATCGACACCCAGACCGTTACCAGGGCCAGCGCGGCCGAGAGCGACATGGCGGCTGCGGGCCGGCTCGTCATGGAGCGGGCCGCCGCAGGGGGGCCGATCATGAGGCTGAACACGAGCAAGGCGCCGACCACGGGCAGCGCCATCGTGGTAGCCGCCCCCACGGCGAGGAGGAAGCCCAGCTCCACGAGCTCGGGCCTGTTGCCCTGGGCTGCGGCGAGCTCGGGGGCGACCGAGGACAGCACGAGGGGGCGGTAGAGGGCTACGACGACAGCGACGCAGGCGGCCCCGATGGCGGCAGTGGGCAGGAGCTCCGAGGAGGTGACGGCGAGCGGCTCGCCGAAGAGCAAGGAAAAGACCTGTTCGGAGTACTCCCTGCTCATGCTGAGGAACAAAGAGCCGGTGCCGAGCAGGGCCGCCAGGGCCAAGGCGGTCACGACGTCGTGGCGGCCGCGCCGGCCCCACCTGGCGATGGCGAGGACGCCAAGGAGGGAAAAGACCCCCACACCCGCGAGCGCGTTGACGCCGACCAGGGCGGCGCCAGCAGCGCCCGTGAACGCGCCCTGGGGGATGGCGTGGGCGGCGAAGGTCGAGCCCCGCAGGACCACGAAGAAGCCCACCGTGCCGGCGACGGCCGCCATGATGGTGGCTTCGGCCCAGGTGTCGACCATGAACCCCGAGAACAGGCCAGCGAGCATGCCTAGCCCCTACGCCCTGCCCCTACGCCCCTGAAGCTCCTCCGCCCCTCGCTCCCGCCGGGGCCGGCGCCGGAGGTGGCTGAGGAGGTAGGCGACGACCACCAAGCAGACCACGAAGAAGCTCACCGGCCAGCCACGCCCGGCGGGCGGCCAGGTGTAGCTGTCGTAGGCGAGGACTATCCCGACCCAGGTGACCACGGTCCCGATGACGGCCGCCCACGCCACCGCCCGGCCGGGGCTGCGGGCGAAGCGGAGCGCCGCCGCCGCCGGCCCGACGAGTAGGGCGGTGCTCAAGATGGCCCCGATGGTGATCGCGGCCAGGGCGACCGAAAGGGCGAGGCTGGCGGTGTAGGCGAACCCGGCAGCCCGGCGCGGTGGCCCCTGGGTGGCAACCAGTGCCGGGCTGACCGAGCTCAGCAGCAAGGGCCGGTACATCAGGCCGACGAGGGCCAGGGCCGCTCCCCCCAGGCCGGCGACGAGGGGCAGGGCACCTGGGCTGACCGCGAAGATAGAACCGAACAGCACGGTGACCGCCGCCCCGCTCGAGCTCTGGGTCGTCGTCGTCAGGTACAACAACAGAGCGGACAGCCCGAGGCCAGAGCCGAGCACGATGCCGGTCGCCAGGTCCCTCCCCCGGCGGTGCTCGGTACCCAATAGCTCCATGGCGCCGCCGCCCACCAGGGTTATGGCGGCGAAGCCGACCAGGGGGGAAAGCCCGAGCAGGAACGCCGCCGAACCGCCAGTGGCCGTGATGTCGGCGAAGGCGTGGCCGGCGAAGGACTGGCCTCTCATCACCGTGAAGACACCGACGGGGGCGCAGGCCACGGCCACGACTGCAGCGACGACGGCCGCCGAGCGGACCGAGGGGTTCGAGAACATCGCCGGGGGGAAGGCGGCATCCAGGGCGCCCATGGCCTCACCCGTCCTCCGGGCCGAGCTCGCAACTCTGAGCGGCTTGTCCTACCGAGACGATGACCCGTCCATGGGCATGGAAGACGTCGACGTGGTGCCCGTACAGGCGCGACAGCACGCCGGCGCGGACCACCTCGTCCGTCCTGCCGCTGGCAGCGCGCCCCGAGGCGAGGTAGACGACCCGGTCCATGACGGCCAGCAACGGGTTTATGTCGTGGGTCGACAATAGGACCGCCACTTTTTGCTCGCGGGCGACGCGGTCGAGGAGAGCGACCATCTCCTGGGTGGCGCGCAGGTCGAGGTTGGCCAGGGGCTCGTCCAGGAGCAGGAGCCGGGGGCGGCAGGCGAGAGCGTGGGCGATCAGGACCTTCTGCTGTTCTCCCCCCGACAGCGCCCCCACCCGCTTGTCGGCGAGCGGGGCGGCGTCGACCGAGCGCAACAGCTGCTCGACCCGGGCGCGCAGGGGGGCCGACCGGAGGGGCAGGCCGAGCCGGCTGCCGTCGATCCCCAGGCGTACGAGGTCGCGAGCGCGCACTGGGAGGTCGGGGTCCAGGAGCACCTTTTGGGGGACATAGCCCACCGAGCGCCGGCCTTGGCGCCCGCCGGCGAGGGCGACCCGGCCGGCCGCGGCTGGTTGGAGCCCGAGGATGGCCCTGAGCAGCGTGGTCTTGCCGGCGCCGTTGGCGCCGATGAGCCCGGTCAGCTCGCCGGGGGCCACCGAGAACGAGACATCGTGGAGCACCTCCTGGCCGGAGAGCCAGACCGAGAGCCCATCTACGCGCAGGGCCGGCTCTCCGCCGGCGGCTGCTGGCCCCCCCGGCGCCACGAGGCCGGCTTCGCGGGGCCGCCCTTTCTCCTCGGCTTCGGCCAGCACCTCCTCGGCCAGCACCTCCTCGGCCAGCAACCGCGGGGTCAGCATGTCGGCATCGCTCCCCGGCGCCCGGTGCCAGCTCATCGGAGCCTGCTGGTGGAGATGCCCTCGACGACCGCCCGCTGCAACGCGTCGGCCTCGGCCAGCATCCAGGACTGGTAGTCGTAGCCGGCGGGCATGGTCTCGTAGACGGCTACCACGGGCACGTGGGCTTTCTTGGCGGCAGCGAGGAAGGCCTCCGTGATGCGGTCGGTGACCTGGCGGTTGTAAACGAAGACCTTGACCTTGTGCCGGGCGATCAGGGTCTCCTCGGTGGAGATGTCCTGGGGCGAGGGGTCGGTGCCGTTCATCACCGCCGACTGCAGCGAAGCCGGTGTGAGGACACGGGCACCCGCCGCCACCAGCATGTAGTCCGCCACTGGTTCGGCGACGGCCACCGGGGTCCCGGGGTGGCTGCGCCTGAGCTCGGCGAGGGCGTGCAACCACGGCTGCAAGGCGGCGTCGAAGCGCTTGGCCCGGGCGGCGAAGTAGGCGGCGTGGCGGGGCTGGAGCCGGGAGAGGTCCCGGGCGACGGCGCCGGCTACTGCGGGCATCGTGGCTGGGTCGTACCACAGGTGAGGGTTGAAAGCGTCCGGAGCCACGTGGAGCAGGCCCTGGACTACGACCACCTGCCGTCCTCGGTGGGCGACGGCGGCTTCCACGGCGCCCATGAAGCTGTCGTAGCCGACGCCGTTCTGGACGACCAGCTGCGCCCGGCCGACCTCCTCGGCCACCGATGCGCTGGCCTCGAAGTCGTGCGGGTCGGTGTTGGGGTTACCCATGACGGAGCCGACGCTGACATAGCGGCCGCCGACCTGGGCGACGACGTTGGCGTACTCGTTCTCGGCGGCTACCGCCACCACCTTGGCCTCCCCCGTCGCC
>JBOGGK010000523.1:0-4918 GCA_050744045.1 Acidimicrobiales bacterium
GTCACGTTTGAGCGCCTCGATGGCGGCCGCAAACGGCTCCTGACGTGTTCCAAGCACTACGATCGCTGAGCCGCCCAGCGCGTGCGGGCGAGTGTGACTCAACGTGACTCAATTGCTTCCCGGGGGACCCATGCCCCCACGACCACTGTTTGCTCGTCAACGCCCTCGAGACGAAGGACGAGCAGGGCGGGTGGAAGGCGGGGGACACTGCCCTTTGGCGTGAGCACCTGCCCCCAGCGACCATGGTCGGCCGCCTCGCTGCTGCCCGGGTCGCGGCGGAGCTCGGCTACGCGATCGAGGCCGACCCCGGCCCTTCGGGGCGCCTCGGGCACTGGGAGATAGCCGGTGTCCCAGACGAAGCAATGGAGGTCCACTCCAAGCGCGCCGCCGAGATCGAGGCCGAGTGCAAACGCCGCGGCGACAGCTCCTACAGGGCACGGGGCATCGCGGCAAGGACTACCCGCAAGGCCAAACGCCACGAGCCAGAGGGCCTCCTCATGGAGCGCTGGAGGGCAGAACTGGCCGAGGCCGGCTGGCCCGTCGAGCGCATCGAAAGCTCGGTGGAGCGTGCCCGTCGGGCCGCCGAGCTGCCCGGGCCAATGACCATAAAGGACGCCAGGGAGCTGCTCTCAGAAGTGCTCGCGCCCGACGGTGTCGCCCGGCGGAAGGTTTTCTCACGCCGGCACCTGGTCGTCGCGTTGGCCCCACAC
The DNA here is from genome assembly GCA_050744045.1 of Acidimicrobiales bacterium. Taxonomy (GTDB): domain Bacteria; phylum Actinomycetota; class Acidimicrobiia; order Acidimicrobiales; family Palsa-688; genus JBOGGK01. Next base: position 711 of record JBOGGK010000523.1, read on the forward strand.
CTCTACGGCCAGGCCCCAGAGGTGCTCGACCGGCTGGTCGACCGGGCGCTCGCCGACCCAGAGGTGGTGCCGCTCGTCGGAGTCGCCGGTGCAAGGGAGAAGGTGCATTCGCTCGCCTCGGTCCTCGCCCGGGAGTCAGCGATAGCCGAGTCGCTCGGCCGCCAACTGGACCGCAGCGACGGCCCGTCTGTCCCCCCGAGAAGTCGTCGGAGAATCCGTCGCCGGCGCCGAGGAGGAGCTCGGGCCGCCCCTGTCGGAGGAGCAGCGGGAGGCCGCCGTTGGCATCTGCACATCTGGGGGCGGGGCCGAGATCGTGGTCGGTGTCGCCGGCGCCGGCAAGACGACGATGCTCAGGGTAGTGGCGGACGCGTTCGGGCGCTTCGGCTGCCAAGTGCTCGGCACCGCGACCTCGGGCCAGGCCGCTCGCAACCTCGCCCGAGAGGCCCAGATCGGCGAGTCCCGCACCCTCGCGAGCTTGACCTGGCGCCTTGACCACGGCCAGGTATCCCTCACCGAGAAGCCCGCGGTCGTGCTCGATGAAGTCGGCATGACTGACGACATCGACCTCGCCCGATTGGCAGCGTACGTGGAGCTGGCCGGGGCCAAGCTGGTGCTGACAGGAGACCACCGTCAGTTGGGCCCAGTAGGGCCGGGAGGCGCTCTCGGGGCCCTCGTTGCTCTGAGGCAGAAGCGCCCCAGCTAACCGCGGCCAGCTCGGCAGGGCCTGCAACTCTTGGCCGTGGGCCACGCCCGCCGGCACCGAGCGACGGCCCTAAGAAGGTGTTCATTGCCCACGGCAAGAACCGGACACCGTTGGACCAACTGAAGCAAATGCTCGACACCTTCAAGGTTCGCTACGCGGTCGCAGTCGATGAGGCGAACAAGGGGCGCCCCATCAGCAAGAAGGTGGCTGCCTTGATGAGAGATGAGTGTTCGTCGGGCATTTTCATCTTTACGGCCGACGAGAGGTTCTTGCGGGAGGTACCGAGCAAACCAGGCGAGACAGAGGAGGTCTGGCGGCCGAGCGAGAACGTTGTCTTCGAGCTTGGTGCCGCCTCGATCCTCTACGAGAACCGCATCGTCATCTTCAAGGAACAGGGAGTGCTGTTCCCAACTGACTTCAGTGATCTAGGCTACATCTCGTTCGCGAAGGACCAGCTCGTGGCGGAGTTGGGATCGCTGTTCAAAGAGCTTGTCCCCCTGGACACCTTGGAAGTGAGGGCAAAGGGGTAAATGGACTCCGCTCCGCCGTTAGGGCCATCGGTTTGAGCTTTTACGATAGGTCGCCCGAAGTGTCGAGTCCTGTAGAGGTGCCGATCAAAAGCCATGCGGATAACAACAAGGCTGCAACTCGCGCCGCTATGGTTGTAATGAAGGAGAAGGTCCTTGGTTAGCTTTCGCCCAACTTACCGAGCGCCACCCGGCCACCAGGGGCTAGTGAACGGCCCGCAGCCGCTCGCTTGGGGGAACTCACGGTGCGCTGCATTCCATGCAGACCAGTTCGCCGAAGCGCCCACTTATTGTGCCGTCAGCCTCGATCGAGACAGATCCTTCGTTGCCTGCTTGATCCCGCAATCTGAACCAACCAGAACTGCAGGAGCAGGCGCCATTCCCGTTCATAGTCGCGCCTCCGGCGCCGCGCTCACTTTTGCGTGGCTTCACCGGAAATCCCGGCCGAGGAGAGGAGGGAGACCACCACCATGGTTGAGGCCAGCGCCTACAAAGCGCCTAAGGGCGCAGACCCGCGGCTCGACCCCTAACAAGACCGGTCAGCGGGTGCCAGTTAGTGGCCACTGGGAGGACCAGCACGGCGTCGTGACTTTTCACGAGGCCCACGCGACGTTCCCTCCGTGCATCGCGCCGGTAGGCGAATGTGCCTACCGGCGCCTGATCGTCAAATAATCCGTCCACCGAAGCGCTCCCAGCCCACACTGGGGGCGCCTCATTATCCATAGGGGTTTCCATGGCAGTGACCTAACCGCGCTTACGCCACTCGGCTTGGGTCATTGCCGCGACGATAGGTCTGACCAGTACTTTCGGGTGGCACCTCCTAGGGCTCTGCTTCCGAAACCACTCTGGCACACTGCGAACTACAAGCCGTCGATTTGTGCGGTGGGTTACAGACCCGGAGTTATCAACAGGCTTACAGCGCTCGTGGCCGCATCCCCCGTGCCCGCGTCGAAACACGGCAGTGGAGCCTGAGGCGTGATCCCGGCCACGGTCCTCACCTGTTCGTGGCACCTCCACCCCAGGCACTCCGACGACCAGGTCGCGTAAAACCTGATGCTCTCGCAACCTCACGACCGCTGGCCACCCTCCTGGTTTGTGCCGATCCGCGTTCGTCTCACACCTGAGACTGTCGCAGCGCCTCGACGGTTGTCCGGTACTCAGCCAGGTCCTGGACGGACTCGACCCAGACGCGTTCGTCATCGATGTCGTCCGGGAGGTGGTGGACTAGGACATTGCGGTATCCCCACAGCGAGGACCATGGCTCGACGCCAGCCTCTGCCCCCGTGGCTGCGCAGTAGAGGCGGGCGCACTCGCCAGCGGCGATCCACAACCGTTGGATGGCCAACCGCGACGATCGGTCCGAGTCGTAATGGGCCCGGCCGAGGTCGACCAGCAGCGTTAGCTCGTTGAGAATGGTGGCGAGGGCGTCAAGGTACTCCTCGCCTACGTTCACAGCGGGCTGGCGTAGTAACGACCAGCGGACGGGGCGTCGTCGGTCACGACCCGCGGTACGGCACCGAGCAGCTGGGTAGCCGCGGCCACGAACTTGATCACGGGCCTATAACTCGGGTCTCGGTCCACGTGCAGGAGCAAGGTGCCGTCGTTAGTCATCCGAAGGTCACTGAGCTGCAGGCCTGCAGCGAGCTGAGTTAGCTGCCAGCGCGATTTCCGTATCTGGTCAGCGGTAGCTACGCGCTCCAGGTCCGAGGCCATCTTCGACACGCCGCCATTGTACCTGGACGGCAGCGGCGGGACTCAGACCCGGGCCAAAGTGCTCGTCACCCGGGCCACTGCGCAGGGGCCAAGCCCAGGGCGGTGCCTGCCAAGGGTAGTAGTGGACAGGGCACTGGGAGCCGTCTGCTGTCTTGCATCACGCGTCATGGGACGTGGCACCCTGTGCCGGCCGTCGCGGTGCCTGTCCGGCTGGTCATACCCGAACCACAGAACAACCCCGGAGCTCACTTGGTCGCATTTTGCCAGACCAAGGTGGAATTGAGTTTCGCGAGTTGACAAATGCATCCGGCGTGCCCGCTGCGTGCCCGTAGCATCGGGCACGAGAGGTAACTGACGGTCGTCAACCGTCATCCCCCCAGAGCGAAAGTTGCAACTCTATCTGGGGCTTCTCGGTCAGAGGCTGCTCAGCACCATCGAGCTCAAATGGCTCGGATGACGTTCGCATCGTAGAAGTCGCCGGTTCGAGTCCGGTCACCTTCACAAGTAAAATGCCTGGTCAGCTGGGGATATCTGGTCAGGAAGCCTCCTCGCTGTTTGAGTCCCGCACCACATCTGCACCACCGGAGTTGAGTCCCGCACCACGAGACTGCGCCTCTTGGACGGAGCGGAACGTCTCGTCGAGCTTCTCGGCGACCGGCCGGTCGACGCGTTCGGGGAGCGACCCGTATATGTCGGCTGTCGTGCGGATGGAGGAGTGCCCGAGCCGCTTCTGGACGACCTCGAGCGGCACACCGAGCTCCCGGAGCATGTGGCCGGCCGAGTGGCGGAGGCGGTGGAAGCTGAGCCCTCCAGGCCGGCCCGGCGCAAGGCGGGGTCGTAGACGCGGTTGCGGAAGTTGGTCGCCCGGACCGGACCACCGCCTGGCGCTTGGAAGACGAGGTCGTCGGGGTGTGTCCTCCCCGTCCGGGCCAGGTGTGCGGAGAGCTCGTCCAGGATCCTCGTCGGGACTGAGATCGTGCGGCGCGAGGAGAGGGTCTTGCCGGCCTGTAGGGCCCATAAACGCCGTCTCGGCGTTGACCTGCGCAAATGGCCCTCGGCAGGACAGGCTTCGTACCGGTGGTAGGACCCCAGGGCGAATTCAAAGTCCTTGACGTGGCGAGCTGACCTGGTTCGTCGTGACGGTACTGGCGTTCTTCGTCGCCGTCTGGTACAAGCTGGTGGATGGACAGCAGGGATCTCGGCCAGCGACCGCCTGACCTGTCCGTGCGCCTCGTGGGTGCCCAGGAGGTCGCCCGCTTCAACTC